>CAZNOE010000089.1:0-13575 GCA_964574525.1 uncultured Bifidobacteriaceae bacterium | reverse complement strand
ACGTCCGGCAACGGCGGCAAGGTTGATTTGCGCGAGAGCAACACGCCGCACGGCCCGCGGTTTTATTGGGATGGCAACAAGTTGTATCAACGTTCGACCATGACGCCCGACCTGCGCTGGGAAATCCCGCAGACGATTGATACGATTGATCCCGCGTCGCCGCATTACAACGCGAAGTCGGCTTACGCAAAAACGCTGCGGCGCGATGGAAGAACTTGGGGCGATGTGCCCGGCCAACCCCTCACCCCGGCCCTCTCCCCTTCCGAAGGGGAGAGGGAGAATCGTTTGCAGTCTCGGAAAATTGCTGACGGCGGGGCTGGTGGTACGAACGCGGGAAAGTCAGAAGCCGAACAAAAGCTGTCCCCTCTCCCCTTCGGAAGGGGAGAGGGCCGGGGTGAGGGGTCTGTCGGCGTGGAAGAGAAATGCAAACGCGAACTCGCGCACGACAACTCAAACATATCCTGCCAGATTTGTCATAGTTCCTGGGCGACGAGTTGTTTTGGCTGTCACTTGCCCATGCGCGCAAATCAGCGCGTGGCGTTGAACAAGTTTGAAGGCATGACCACGCGCAATTTTACCTCCTACAATCCGCAGGTTGTGCGCGATGATGTCTTCCAACTCGGCGTTGACGGCACCGTGAAGAGCAACCGGCTGGCGGTGTTGCGCTCGTCGAGCGCAGTCATCGTCGGTTCGCAGAACGCCAATCGCGAGTGGGTTTATTCCCAGCAGCAGACTGTGAGCGCCGAGGGCTACAGCGGCCAGGCGTTCAATCCGCATTTCCCACACACGACCAGCGGCAAGGGCACGACGAAGAATTGCACCGATTGCCACGTCGCGAAGGACAACGACAACAATGCCTGGCTGGCGCAACTGCTTGGCTTCGGCACGGGCACAGTGAATTTCTTCGGGCGCTACGCCTACGTCGGCGAGGGCAAGGGCGGTTTGAATGCCGTCGTCTGGACCGAACCAGACGAACCGCAAGCCGCGCTCGGCAGTCATCTGCACAAGCTGGCCTACCCGGACAATTTCAAGAAGCATGTCGAGGAGAACAAAGGTGAGTTGAAGGAAGCTCACCATCACCATGCGAAAGAGATTCTCGATCTCACGCTACGCGGCGAATATCTTTACACCGCCAACGGCGCGGATGGCTTCGAAGTGTTCGATGTGGCCAACATTGATCAGAAAGGTTTCTCCGAACGCATCGTGACGGCGCCAGTGTCACCGCTGGGCCAGCGCACTTATATCCGCACCAAGTACGCCACCAGCGTCACGTTGCCGAGTACGCTTGGCATTGATCCGCTGCGACAACGGCTCCCGGAAAACGAGGAACAACCCATCAGTCCAATTTACGCATGGGTGTTCGTCACCGATCGCGAGGAAGGTCTAGTGATGGTTTCCGTCGGCACGCTGGTGGACGGTGATCCGAATAACAACTTCCTCGACAAGGAAAAGATCATTCGCTTCAACCCGGACGGAAAACTCACCGGCGCGATGCACAGCTTCATGGCGGGGACGAACCTTTACGTCGTCGGCAAGAATGGTTTGTTCGTTCTGGGGTTGCGGAACGACGCGCTTGAAGCGCCCGTCCTGATGGGAGAACTGACGGGCGGATTGAAGAATCCCCGCGCGGTTGGCGTTCAATTCCGTTACTGCTTCGTCACCGACGACGAAGGGCTCAAGGTAGTTGACATCAGCGAGCCGACAAAGCCGAAGCTCGTGCCAGAAGGCTTCGTGCCGCTCAAAAATGCCCAAAGATTCTATCTCGCGCGCACGTATGCTTACGTGGGCAACGGTCTGGAAGGTCTGGCGTTCATCAACATCGAGAACCCCGAGCATCCGAAACTGGAGCGGATGTATGACGCCGACAGCGCGCTCAACGACACGCGCGCGGTGCAGATCGGCTCCGTGAACGCCTCGATGTTCGCGCTCGTGGCGGACGGCAAAAACGGTTTGCGCGTGCTCCAAATGATCTCGCCGGAGAACGTGCCAGGCCACATGGGTTTCAGTCCGGTGCCAAATCCAAAACTCATTGCCACGTTCCCGACGAGTCATCCTGCCATCGCGATATCGCGCGGGTTAGACCGCGACCGCGTCGTGGACGAAACCGGAAATCAAACCGTGGTGTTTGGCCGGCGCGGTTCGCGACCATTCAACCTGGAGGAAATGCAGAGATTTTACTGGCGCAGCAACGCGCTTTATACGGTTGAAGACGTGGCGTTGCACGACGGCAAACTGCAAACAAAGTCGGGCTCAGAGTTGAAACCGGGCGCGAAATTCAAATCGGTGGTTGAAGAAATCACCGTGCGTCCGCCAAACAACGAGCGGTTGATGCGGAGAGGCAAATGACGAACCTCATTACCAGAGTGTGTCTGTGTCTGTCGCTCGCACTGGCTTCGTCTCTGCGGGCGCAAGACAGCGTTGCCACGCTGGCGGGCCAGGCACTGGTCAGCGGCAGCACCAACGGCTATTGGACCAATGCGCTGTTCAGCGATCCTGCCGCCACTGTTGCGGACCCTGCCGGCAATCTATTTGTCGCCGACAGTCAGAATCACGCTATCCGCAAGATCACCACGAACGGTCTGGTGACCACGCTGGCTGGTCAATTTGGGGTCGTTGGCAACGGAGATGGAACGGGTGCTCAAACGAGATTCGACAGCCCGTGCGGAATCACGCTGGACAAGAACGGCAATCTGTTCGTCTCCGACACTGGCAACCAAACTATTCGCAAAATCACACCCGCTGGTGTCGTGACCACGATTGCAGGAATGGCTGGTCAAGGCGGGTTTGCCAATGGCCCAAGCTCATCGGCCCAGTTCAATTCGCCGCTCGGCATTGCGGTCGGCACCAACGGCACGATTTACGTGGCGGACAGCGGCAATCATGTGATTCGCGCGATTTTATCGGGTGGCTCAGTGACAACGCTCGCCGGCAGTGCTGAGAACTGGGGCAGCGAAAATGGCAGCGGGACTAACGCACGCTTCAACGGACCAGTTGGCCTTGCGCTCGACGATCAGGGAGACCTTTTCGTTGCCGATTCAAACAACCACACCATTCGCAAAATCACCCCGGACGGCGCGGTGACCACATGGGCGGGTGTGCCTGGCGTGGATGGTTGTGTGGACGGCGATGCGCAGTCGGCAAAATTCTGTAAACCGGCGGAGCTGGCAGTTGACCGGAAGAACAATCTGTTCGTTGCTGACTCTTTCAACCACGTTCTCCGGAAGATCACGCGTGACCGGAAAGTCAGCACCGTTACCGGCACCGCGGGGAGTTCTGGCGCGGCCGACGGCATCAACGGTCAGGCCAGATTGTTTAATCCCTACGGCCTTGCGGTCAGGCCCGATGGCTCTTTGGTTGTGGCCGACGCTTACAATGAATTGATTCGCGTCGTCTTGGTTCCTTTTGGCCTGAGCATCCGAACTACGAACAATAACGCCGTGACCATTTCCTGGGATGGTGTTATCGGAAAGAGGTATCAAGTTCAGTATAAGCGCGCCGTTGATTCTGCTGCGTGGATGAATTTGGTCCCGCCCATCGTCGTTGCAAATCCAAACGTCACCCAGACAGACAACAATCTCAGTCCGGGCACACAACGAATCTATCGTGTCATCGTCGTGGAATAGGACGATCCACAGTTCAGTTCCTTTCCCCGGGCAAAAATTCCCGCGGAGACACCATATTCATCGGCTGCTTGCGTTACCGGGTCAGCCGCGGGTCAGCCGCTTCACTGGGCAGAGCGGTGAACTGTAATTCCACAGTGAAGCGGAAGCGTGGACCTGGCATCTCCCAATCGCCATACTTGAGATGTATTGATCGTGTGACTTAGTCACCCGAATTTGAGAGGGCTTTGCGGGTGGTGTTTTTCTGCTGCGCAACCCGAACTGAACGCAACATTTGCATGGCTACGGGTGCACCAATTTACGCCATCAAAATGCCAAAATCCGTGGAGTGCCAAGCTTCAAACCTCACCATGCTTGCAGGACACGGCACCGGAATGATTTGAGCGGGCAGGTCTATTCTGGCGCGCGTAGTGGGCGTCACATCGCGCCAAAACACAGACCGAGCAGCATGACATCGCGAACCCAGCGAGGCAAAGTTGGCCTCTTCGGCATAGGCTTGGCCGCGTACTGGCCGCAGTTCAAAGGTCTCAAGCAGCGCCTCGAGCGCCACCAGCGCCTCGTGGCCCGACGGCTCAGCGAATTTGCCGACGTGGTGGACGCGGGCCTCGTTGACACCGCGGCCCGGGCTGGCGCCGCCGGCGACCGGTTTGCCCGTGAAGGCGTCGAACTGGTCGTTTGCTACGTCGGCACGTATGCCACCAGCAGTCAGGTGTTGCCCGCGGTGCTGCGGGCCCGTGCGCCGGTGCTCATCCTCAACCTTCAGCCCGCGAGCGCGCTCGATTACGCCAAGACCGGCACCGGCGAATGGCTCGCCAACTGTTGCGCCTGCTGCGTGCCGGAAATCTCCTGCGCATTCACTCGCAGCCGGATTGATTTCCACGTCGTTACGGGTGTGCTCGGCATCCCGAACGGCAAGCATGGCGAGGCCAGGCCCGACCATCCCGATGCCGATCGCGCCTGGCGCGAGATTTCCGACTGGGTGCGCGCCGCGTCTGTCGTGAGCCGCCTGCGCCGCAGCCGGATTGGTTTCCTTGGCCACACGTATCCGGGAATGCTCGACATGTATTCGGACTTCACGCAGCACACCGCGCAACTCGGCACGCACGTCGAAGTGCTCGAAATGTGCGACCTCGCCGCGCGCCTGCCGAAATCCGGCGACCGCGCCATCACCGCCAAGCTGTGTGAGACCAAGACCCTCTTCGATATCAGCAAAGACAGTCCCTCCGATCCGCTCGCGCGTGCACCGAAGCCTGCGCAATTGGAGTGGGCTTGCCGTGTCGCCGTCGCGCTCGACCGGCTGGTGGCGGACTTTGATTTGGACGGTCTGGCCTACTATTACCGCGGCCTTGGCGGCAACGAATACGAGCGGCTCGCCGCCGGACTCATTCTTGGCTGTTCGCTGTTGACCGCGCGCGGCGTGCCGTGCAGCGGCGAGGGCGATCTCAAGAATTGTCAGGCGATGAAAATCCTTGATCTGCTCGGCGGCGGCGGCAGCTACACGGAATTTTACGCGATGGACTTCGACGAGAACTTGCTGCTCATGGGCCACGATGGGCCGTTCCATCTCGCCATCGCCGAGGGCAAACCCATCCTGCGCGGCCTTGGACTCTACCACGGCAAACGCGGCTTCGGCGTGAGCGTCGAGGCGCGCGTGAAGCTTGGCCCCGTGTCGCTGCTCGCCATGACCCAGACTGCCGAAGGACAGTTGAAATTGCTCGCGGCCGAAGGCGAAAGCGTTTCCGGGCCGACGCTTCAAATCGGCAACACGAACAGTCGAATCAAATTCAACGCCGGCATGGCGAACTTCGTGAATCGCTGGTGTCGCGAAGGCCCGACGCACCATTGCGCCTTGGGCGTGGGTCGTATGATGCCGGCGGTGCGAAACATCGCGGCGTTGTTGAAACTGCCGTTCGTGGAGATTCAATGACCCCGAATCCTTTCCTCGGCGTCGTGCTTCACGCCCTCGGCGGTTTGGCGGCCGGGAGTTTTTACCTTCCTTTCAAGCGCGTGCGCGGCTGGGCGTGGGAAAGTTACTGGCTCGTCGGCGGCGTGTTCAGTTGGATCGTCGCGCCGTGGGTTGTCGCCGCCATTGTGTGTCCAAACACGCTCGATATTCTGCGGACGGCTTCGGTCAAAAGCATTTTCTGGAGTTATTTCTTTGGCGTGTTGTGGGGCGTCGGCGGACTCACCTTTGGCCTTTCGATGCGTTACCTGGGCATGTCGCTCGGTTACGCACTGGCGCTTGGATTTTGCGCAGCTTTCGGGACCATTATTCCGCCGGCGTTCAACGGCCAGATTGCCGGCATGGTCGCTTCGCAGCCGGGTTTAATCACACTCGCCGGCGTACTGGTTTGTCTGACCGGCATCGCGGTTTGTGGCAAGGCGGGCATTCACAAAGAGCGCGAGCTGTCCACAGCACAGAAGCAGGCGGCGATTTCGGAATTCAACTTTGCCAAAGGCGTCTGGGTGGCGGTGTTCGCGGGCGTGATGAGCGCATGCATGGCGTTCGCCATCGCGGCGGGCAAGCCGATTGCAGAGTTGGCCGCGAAACGCGGCACACCGGATTTGTGGAAGAACACGCCGGTGTTTGTCGTCATCCTGGCGGGCGGCTTCACGACAAACTTTCTCTGGTGCGTCGCGCTCAACTTCCGTAACCGCACGAACCGTGACTACCTGAAGGGCGACGGCGCGTCGCTCGCACCGAACTACCTCTTCTCCGCGCTGGCGGGCGTCACGTGGTATTTGCAGTTCATGTTTTATGGGATGGGCACAACGAAGATGGGCCAATACGACTTCTCCAGTTGGACCATCCACATGGCTTTCATCATCATCTTCAGCAACCTTTGGGGACTGTACTTCCGCGAGTGGCGTGGAGTCAGCCCGCGCACGCACCGGCTCATCCGCGCCGGCATCGTGATACTCACTGCCTCCACGCTCGTCGTCGGCCTCGGCAATTACGTTGCCACGCTGAAAAAATGAAACAATGAATCCGCGCGCTCACAAACCATGAAACCGTCGCGAAAACTCCTTCTCGTCGTCGCAGTAACGCTCGCCTTCACCGTGCTCAGCGGCCTCGCTGGTGCCGCTGAAAACAATTCCGCTCTCGGCCAAAACTTCCAGCATCCTCCTGCGTCAGCCCGCCCGTGGGTTTATTGGTTCTGGCTCAACGGCAACATCACCAGCAACGGCATCACGGCCGATCTCGAAGCCCTGAAGCGCGTTGGCGTTGGCGGCGTGCTCATCATGGAGGTGGATCAGGGCGCGCCCGTCGGACCGGCGGATTTCATGAGCCAACGCTGGCGCGATTTGTTCAAGCACGTCCACGCCGGGGCGCGGCGCCTCGGTCTTGAAGTCAACATGAACGACGATGCCGGCTGGAACGGCAGCGGCGGCCCGTGGATCACGCCCGAGCAATCCATGCAGGAAGTTGTGTGGACGGAAACCAACCTCACCGGTCCATTGCATTTCGAGGGCCAGCTCGCCCAGCCGGAAGCCACGGCGGGTTTTTATCGCGACATAGCCGTGCAGGCGTTTCCGACGGTCGGTGATTACCGCATCCCGAACATCGAATCGAAAGCAGCGTTTCAGAAACGCGGCAGCCGCAAGCCGGCCAAAGCTGATCTTCCTTCTACCATGATCATCGAGCGTGGCGGCGTCACCAACCTGACTGTGCGTATGGATGCTCCCGGCAAACTCGTTTGGGACGTGCCGCCCGGGCAGTGGACCGTGCTGCGATTCGGCCACACGAGCACCGGTGTCGAGAACGCGCCCGCGCCCAAGACCGGTCGCGGACTCGAATGTGACAAGCTCAGCAAAGAAGGCATCGAGGCGAATTTCAACGGCATGATGGCGAAGCTGGCAGCGGACAACAAACTTAAGCCTGGCCAGAAGAGACCCGGCTTGATCGCCACTCACATTGACAGTTGGGAAAACGGTTCGCAGAACTGGACGGCGAAAATGCGCGAGGAGTTTCAACGGCGGCGCGGCTACGATCTGCTGCCGTTCCTTCCGGTGTTTACGGGTCGCGTCATTGGCAGTTCGGAAATTTCGGAGCGGTTCCTTTGGGATTTGCGGCAGACCGTTTCCGAGCTGGTTATCGAGAACTACGCGGGGCGATTCCGCGACCTGGCGCATGCGGCCGGGATGCGATTCACCTGCGAAGCGTACGGTGGCCCGTGCGACTCCATTCCCTATGGCGGCCAATCCGACGAGCCGATGGGCGAGTTTTGGACGCCGGGCGGGAATGCAATGGAAACCTGCCGCGCTATGGCGTCGGCGGGACACGTTTATGGCAAGAATATCATCGGTGCGGAGGCGTTCACCGCTGGCGATCACGAGAAATGGCGCGAACATCCGGCCACGCTCAAGGCCTTGGGCGATCGCGCGTTTTGTGAAGGGATCAACCGTTTCGTTTTCCATCGTTACGCGCTGCAACCGTGGACACCCGAGCGCCGGCCCGGCATGACGATGGGGCCGTGGGGCCAGCATTATGAACGCACGCAAACCTGGTGGGATTGGACGCCCACGTGGCACGAATATCTGGCGCGCTGCCAATTCATGCTGCGACAAGGTTTGTTCGTCGCGGACATCTGCTACGTCCAGCCGGAAGCGCCGCCGCAAGGCCCGGGCGACCACAAACGCGGCGGCTATAGTTGGGACGAGTGCACCACCACCGCCGTGCTTACGCGCATGTCGGTGAAGGATGGACGCATCGTGTTGCCCGACGGCATGAGCTATCGCGTGCTGGCGTTGCCGTGGTCCCAGACGATGACGCCGCAACTGTTGCGCAAGGTGAAGGAACTGGTTCAAGCAGGAGCGACTGTGCTCGGGCCGAAACCGTCCGCGTCGCCGAGCCTGAGCGCGTATCCGAAGTGCGACGACGAAGTGAAGCAGCTCGCCGCGGAGTTGTGGGGCGGCGAGGATGCGCAGCCCAACAAAGAACATCGTCTCGGCAAAGGCCGCGTGGTGTGGAGCGATTCACCGGAAAAAGTCTTGGGCGAATCCGGCGTGCCCGCTGATTTCACCAGCGGCCAACCACTGCGCTTTATTCATCGTCGCAGCGGCGACACGGAAATTTACTTTGCCGCAAACTCGCAGCCCTACGAGGTTACGACCACGTGTAGCTTCCGCGTTACGGGCAAAACGCCGGAACTCTGGTGGCCGGATAGTGGTCGCACCGAACGCGCCGCGATGTGGCAGAAGAAGGATGGCGTAACGCACGTCGTCGTGCCATTTGGCCCGAGCGGTTCAGTGTTTGTCGTCTTTCGTGAGCGCGCCGGAAAAGACGATCCGCTGGTGTTGCTGAAACGCGATGGCAAGCCGGTTCTTTCCGCGGCGCCCGAACCGCGCCTCAAGTTCACCGTCCAGGTGGAGAAGGCGCGTTACGGTGTGCTCGATGATCCGGGTCGGACGCGCGACGTGCGGGCGAAGCTCCAACGTGTCGTGGACAATGGCGAAGCCAGCTTCAAGGTGGCCCAGATGGCCGAGGGCGACGATCCGGCCTATGGCATCGTGAAAACGCTCGACGTGGATTACACGCTGGACGGAAAACGTCACCACGTCACCGGCACCGATCCGGAGAGCCTCAATCTCGCGGCGACTATTGTTCCGCCGAAAGCCGCGGCGCAAATTCGTCGCGACGCGAAGGGCAGGCTCTCACTCGAAACCCGCGAGCCGGGCGACTACGAATTCGTCACGGCCGCTCGCCACACGGGCCACCTGACGATCAAAGAGGCTGCGCAGTCCTTTGAAGTGAGCGGGCCGTGGCAGGTGCGCTTCGCTCCGAAATGGGGCGCGCCGGCGAGTGTCCAGTTCGACAAACTCATGTCATGGAGCGAGCACAGTGATCCGGGCGTGAAATACTTTTCTGGCGAAGCGACGTACTCAAAGGCGTTCTCCGTGCCACGCGAGATGCTCGCCAAAGGCAAGCGGCTTTACCTCGATCTAGGCAACGTTCAAGTGATGGCCCAGGCCAAGCTTAACGGCAAGGACCTCGGCGTGTTGTGGAAGCCGCCGTTCCGTTTGGACATCACAGATGTTGCGAAGTCTGGTGATAACAGATTGGACGTTACCGTCGTGAACCTTTGGCCGAATCGCCTGATCGGCGACGAGCAGTTGCCCGAAGACAGCGAGCGCAATCCGAACGGCACGCTCAAGCAATGGCCGCAGTGGTTGCAGGATGGCAAACCCAGTCCGACCGGGCGTTCCACGTTCACGAGTTGGCGGCTGTGGAAGAAAGATTCACCGTTGCAGGAGTCGGGCTTGCTCGGGCCGGTGACTCTCGTCGCCGCGCAGGAGGTGCAAGTTGAAAAGTGAAGCCACGGTCGCTGAACCGATGCCGAACCCGAAACAACTCTTTGACGCGGTCGTGAACGGCGATGCGCAAACTGCGCGCACGCTTACCGAGCAGGCGTTGGGCGCGGGCGCGATGCCTTTGACGCTTGTGAATGATGCCATGATGCCAGCGATGGCCGAAGTCGGACGGCGTTTCGAGGAAGATGAATACTTTGTGCCCGAACTCCTGCGCTCAGCCCGCGCGATGAAAACGGCAATGGCGCTGTTGCGGCCACTGCTTGTCGCCGGCGAGGCGAAAACACTGGGCCGCGTCGTCATCGGCACGGTGGCGGGCGACGTGCATGACATCGGCAAACATCTCGTCGCCGCGATGCTCGAAGGCGGAGGGTTCGAGGTGATTGATCTTGGCAACAGTGTCGCGCCAGAAAGATTTGTCGCCGCCGCGCGCGAACACCAGGCTCACATCGTCGGCATGTCGGCGCTGCTGACTACCACGATGTACGCGATGAAGACGACCATCGAGTCGCTACAGCAGGCGGGCGTCCGCAACCGCGTCAAGGTCCTGATCGGCGGTGCGCCCGTGACGCAGCAATTCGCGCAGGAAATCGGCGCGGACGGTTTCAGCAACAGCGCCAGCGGCGCGGTGGTCGCGGCCAAACTCGTGCTCGGCCTTCCGGCCAAGCGGACGCCCGGCGTTTTCTTATGCATCCGTTGATTCAAAAATTTGTCGCAAGCGGTCCGGTGATCACCGACGGCGCATGGGGCACTGAATTGCAGGCGCGCGGTTTGACGCTCGGCGAGTTCCCGGACGCATGGAATCTGTTTCACCCCGAGCGTGTGGCGGAAGTCGCGCGCTCTTACGTCGAAGCCGGCAGCCAGATTATTTTGACGAACACTTTCGGCGCGAATCGCGTTCGCCTCGCGGAGAGTGGATTGGCAGACAAGGTCGCCGAAATAAACCATCGCGGAGTGCAGATTTCGCGCCGCGCGGCGAACGGTCGTGCACTGGTCTTTGCTTCGATTGGTCCGAGCGGCAAATTGCTCGTCAACGGCGACGTTACGTCAGAAGAATTGTCCACAGCATTCGCGGAACAAGCGCGCACGCTGTCGAGCGCTGGTGCCGACGCGCTGGTGGTCGAGACGATGACGGATTTGGACGAGGCGAAGCTGGCTGTCGCGGCAGCGCGCGAAACGGGTCTGCCTGTCGTCGCGTGCATGGTCTTCGATTCGGGCAAGAACAAAGACCGTACAATGATGGGCGCAACGCCCGAGCAGGCGGCGGAGGTTTTAACCGCAGCCGGCGCGGATGTGGTTGGCGCAAACTGCGGCCAGGGCATCGATGGTTTCGCGGCCATCGCCAAGCGGCTGCGCGCCGCAACGGGCCGGCCTATCTGGCTCAAGCCAAACGCGGGATTGCCGCAACTCGCTGGCGGCAAGGTCCAATACGATGCCACGCCCATAGAATTCGCGATTAGTGCGGCTAGGCTTGTCGAGGCCGGGGCGCATTTCATCGGCGGTTGTTGTGGAACGAATCCAGATTTCGTTCGCGCACTTGCTCAACACCTCAAACCATGACTGGTCGGGAACGAATCCTGGCGCATCTTGCCGGCCGCCCGGTGGATCGGTTGCCGCTCATGCCGATCACGATGCAATTTGCGTGTGACCAGATCGGCGCGCGGTATCGCGATTATTGCACGGATCATCGCGTGCTCGTCGAAGGCCAACTACGGACGGCGGAGAAGTTCGATTTCGATTATGTCAACACGATGTCAGATCCGGCGCGCGAGGCGGCAGACTGCGGTGCGGCAGTTCAGTTTTTCGAGAATCAGCCGGTCGCCATTATCGAAGAACAGGCGCTGCTGGCGGACAAGACCAACCTGGTACGGCTGAAAATTCCAGACCCGCTGGGCGGCGGGCGGATGCACAACGGCATCAAAGCGCTCGCGCTCTTCAAGGAGAGGCTGAGAGGCGCAAAGCTGATTGAAGGCTGGATCGAGGGCCCGTGCGCCGAGGCTGCGGATTTGCGCGGCATCAACACGCTCATGCTCGATTTCTTCGACGACCCCCAGTTTGTCCGCGACCTTTTCGAGTTCGTGGTCGAAATGGAACTGCGGTTTGCGCGAGCGCAGGTCGAGGCCGGTGCGGATGCGATTGGAATCGGTGACGCGGCGGCATCGCTGGTCGGGCCGCGGATTTACGAGGAGTTCATCTGGCCGTACGAGAAGCGAATGGTGGACGGCGTCCACGCGCTCGGCGCGAAGGTGCGGCTGCACATCTGCGGCAACACCCGGCGGATTCTCGAAGGTATCGGCAAGCTCGGCTGCGACATCGTGGATCTCGACTCGCTCGCACCTATCAGCGAAGCCCGTGCGAAGATGGGCGCGAACCAAGTCCTGCTCGGCAATCTGAATCCGGTGACGGTCGTGCGTGGTGGAACGCCGGAGACAGTGACCGAAGCAGTGGCGGAATGTCATAGTCAGGCGGGTGCGCGATTCATTGTTGGCGCAGGTTGCGAGATTCCGCGCGATACGCCGCCGGAAAACTTGCGCGCCCTGGCGGATTACGCACGTTCGCATTCACCGACCTTCAGCGTGTCGGCGTGAAAACTCCAGGGTGAATTTTACTTTGCGATGGCGACTGGCCCGGCCTATCTCAGCGCGAAGGTGGAATTCCGCAGGCTCAGTTGAAATGACTTCTTTTGCGCCTGAGTTGTTTTTCTTCTTCGAGTTTCCGCCGCAAGAGCAGCAACGTGGCGCTGGTCAATTCACGCACTTCACCACTGCGCGTCTCCAGTTCTCTTTCCAAGTCGGCGATGCGTTTCTCGTAGGCTTGAATGCGGTCGGGCAGTTGAAGGGCGACGACCCGGGCTTCGAGTTCCGCCAGTTCCCGCTGCGCTTTCTGTTGCGTCTCCAGCAGTGCGGTTCGTTGCGAGTAAAGGCCCTGCACCAGGCTCTGTTTCGCGAATTCCGTCAAATCCGCAAGCGCACGTTCCTTGAGTTCCTGGGTTGCGGCAGGATCAACTGCGGCAGGTGCAGCCCGGCCCTCCGTCAGCAATGCGTGTGCGGGCGAGGACGGCAATAATTTGGATTCCCCGACCCCGCTGCGCCGCAGCATCAACACCAGCCACGTCAGCAGACCGACGATTAGAGTCAGAGCGCCGGCGATCCACCAAGCGGCGGCGTTCTGGCCGTTTGCAGGTGCGTTCGCCAGCACGGTCGGGGATTGCGCAATCGGGCTGGGGTGCGTTGCCTTTGCCGTCTCGGACGGGACTAATTGAGCATCGGCCTGTGGGTCGGCCGTCACGACTCTGGCGTTGCCAACAAGTTTTCCGCGATAGGCGTGAGTTGATGAGTCGTTCGCCGTGCCATCCTCGAAGTTCCAAAGGCCAGCCAATCCCTCCTCTTTTCCCGTGAGTCGTTTGCCCATGTTCTCGCGAATTTGCGCCTCCGTTCTGCGATGATCCCACACGCGAATTTCATCCATCTGGCCGCGGAAATCCTGATCGCCCGGATTTCTGGTCAGCCCCCGGCCGAAAACGTTGGTGTGAGAAACCTTGATGTCCGCGAAGCTCGCGGTGTTGGTATGTTCCCCCACGAGGCTGCCGTTTGCATAGAGCTTCATGCCTCCGGGGCCGGAAATCGCTGCCAGGTGAATCCATTCG
>CAZNOE010000088.1:0-13577 GCA_964574525.1 uncultured Bifidobacteriaceae bacterium | reverse complement strand
AAGCTCTAACGGCTCCCGCCTTCGGTAACATTTTGCCGTGAGTCAACACGCCCCCACCCCCTCCAAGGAGGGGAGCAGACCGGCGCGCGTCCGAAAACAGTTCCCTCCTCGGAGGGGTCAGGGGTGGGTCAGCGAATCCGTAGCGACGCCGGAAGACTCACTTTGAGATCAGAATTGCACTGTCGTTACTCACTCCGCCGATACCCAAACAATCCCTTGCCCTTGATGACTTCGACAATCGGCGGCGGGACGAGCTTTTCCCACGAGGCGTCGCCGGCCTGGATCTTGTTCAACACGTCGCGCGGATAAATCGCCAGATAGTCCGCGTTGAAATCGCGGATGCCGACGATGCAGGCGTTGTCAACGAGGTGCGCGTAGAGGTGGCGCAGGTTCGGCGGGACTTCCAGATTCTCGAGCGTCATCACGCGGCCGGTCTTGCGGTCGAGCGCCGGATAGACATAAACCTTCGCCGAATTCTTGAAGAGCATGCCGAGTGATTCCAGCAGGCCGCCGGGCAGGTCCGCGTAGAACTTTTCGTCGAGCACGTCCCGCAGCCGCGTGACGCCCAGCGGCAGCCCGATCATTTTTCCCGTGTACCGCGAAAGGTAGCCGACCAGCCGATGGTAACGGCGAAAATTCGAGATGAGCACGGTCTTGCCAAGTGCGCTGAGCGTATCCACGCGGTCGAGAAAGTCGCGTGGGTCCATGTGCTCACCGACGAGCAGGTGGCGCAGAGTCATTTCCATGAGCACCACTGGCACTTCGCCCTGTACCTGCGGCTCGCGCTGGAATTGCTCCTGGGCGCGCTCCAGCATGTCGAACATTACGTTTGTGATGGGCCGAAAGCTGCCGCGCTCGACGAGCACGGGCTTCTTGTAAAGCACCTCGGCGGGAATCACCGATTCACCGGCGGCGGTGAACATCGCGGCATCGGTCAGGTCCTGCTCGACCAGTTGGAGGCACATCAGCCTGTTGTCCGTGCCGGCGAAGCACGGCCCGGAGAACTTGATCAGGTCCACCTCGAGGCGCGCGCGGGTGAGATTGTCCATGAGCGAGCCGATCAATATTTCCGGCTGGCGATGCAGGTAAAATGCGCCGTGGATCAGGTTCACGCCGATGATCCCCAACGCCTCCTGTTCGCGGACGTTTTCCTGGTCGAGCAGGCGGACGTGGATGATGATTTCGGACGAGGCTTCGTGTGGCCGCGGCTGGAAGCGCACGCCGAGCCAGCCGTGGCCTTCCTCCTGCCGGGTGAAGCTGTGCGTGGCGACCGTGTTTGCGAACGCAAAGAAGGTGCATTTGTCGCCGCGCGATTGATCCAGGCGTTGTCGGAGCAGATCGAACTCGTAATCCAACATCGCCTGCAAACGCTGGCGGCTGACGTAACGGTCGGAGGGACCGTAAATCGCGTCGCTCACCGCCATGTCATAAGCGGAAATGGTTTTGGCCACCGTGCCCGCCGCGCCGCCAGCGCGGAAAAAGCAGCGTGCGACTTCCTGCCCCGCGCCGATTTCGGCGAAGGTGCCGTATTTGCTGGCATCCACATTGATTTGCAGCGCCTTTTGGTTCGTGTCCAGTTCGCCGATTGCCATAAGTGCCATTCTTCGATAACGACTGACCGGTGGTGTGCGACGCGATTTCGCGCCGCTCATCATAAGCCGCTCGCCAGACTTTCGCTGTGAATCTCTCGAGAGTCGAGTGCCGGAAACGTGCGCTTTTGCCTTCGACTCTCGACCCGCGGCTGGACGCGACGTTGTTTCGCATGGGCGCATCTCAGTTTTTGAGTGGGTATCGCGATGTTAAAAGCTCCTGTGTTTACAGCCATTTCATTAACACCCTGCTTTAGCTGGGTGTTTGCCGTGGTCGCGAGATCAGAACCGCTTCAGCGGTTTGCCGGCATACGAGAAACCGCTGAAGCGGTTGGTGGCCCGTGCTGCCGCTGAACACCCCGCTAAAGCAGCTAAAGCAGGGTGTTAATGAAAGCGGCTTCCAAGTGTACAAAAATTGAGATGCGCCGGTTTCGCATTTCCAGCGCGTATAATGCTTGATTAAATCCAGCGTATAGTCATTCTTAAGAGTTATTGAACCAATGCGTCAACCTCATGGGAGCCGGCTCGTACATTAAGTTCCAGAAGCGCTGGCTGAGTGTCGGTCTGCTATTGCCGGCGTGCCTTATTTCGAATCGCGCAAACGCCGAGCCGGCCAGGCAGGCCTCGGCCGACGCCAGCATGGCCATTAGCTACTACCGCGAAGTCCGGCCAATCCTCCAGGCCAATTGTCAGGGTTGCCATCAACCAGCGAAGGCCAAGGGCGGCTTCATCATGACGGATTTCAAGAAGCTTCTGGCCGGGGGCGATGACGAAGGTCCGGCGGTCGTGCCAGGGCATCCGGAAAAAAGCTCGGTGATCAACATGGTAACGCCCAAGGACGGCGAAACCCGAATGCCGAAAGGCAAGACGGCCTTGGGCGAGGAAGAAATCAGTCTCATTGCGACGTGGATCAAGCAAGGCGCAACCGACGACACGCCGCCGGACGCCAAGAAACATTACGATGCCGAGCATCCGCCTATTTACACGCGGCCTCCGGTGATCTCTTCGGTGGATTTCTCGCCCGACGGACAACTCCTCGCCGTCGCGGGCTTTCACGAAGTGCTGCTCCACAAGGGGGACGGGTCGGGCGTGATCGCGCGTCTCGTCGGGCTTTCCGAGCGCGTGCAGGCGGTGCGGTTTTCGCCGGATGGCGAATGGCTCGCGGTGGCGGGTGGCGATCCTGCGCGGCTGGGCGAAGTGCAGGTGTGGGATGTCGCGAAGCGCAAGCTCGTCGTCTCAGCGCCGGTCGCCTACGACACTCTGTACGGCTTGAGCTGGTCGCCGGACAGCAAGCTCATCGCGTTTGGCTGCCCGGACAACACGGTGCGCGCCATCGAAGCCGCCACAGGAAAGCAAATCGTGCAGATGGGTTCGCACAGCGACTGGGCGCTCAGCACCACTTTCTCGGTCAAGGGCGACCACATAATTTCCGGGGGACGCGACATGAGTGTGAAGCTCACCGAAGTCGCCTCGCAGCGGTTCATTGATAACGTCACTTCGATCACGCCCGGCGCGCTCAAGGGCGGCGTCCTTTCGGTGGCCACGCATCCCACCATCGAGCACATCGTGACGGGCGGCTCGGATGGCTTGCCGAAGGTTTATCGCATTTTCCGCGAGACGAAACGCGAGATCGGCGACGACGCGCAATTCATCGCCGATCTGTTCCCCATGCCGGGCCGAGTGTTCAGCGTGCGCTTCAGCGCCGACGGCAAACGCATCGCTTGCGGCAGCAGCCTGGACGGCACGGGTGAAGTGCTCGCATGCAGCTACGACTATACGAACGACGTGCCCAAAAACCTCCGCGACATCATGGGAAAAGTTCCCGGTACTCGATCGCCGGAGCAACGAAAGCAACTCGAAGATTACAAGAAGGAGGGTATTCGCGAACTCGCGCGCGTCGTGGTTTCGAACTCGGCCATCTACGCCGTCGCCTTCACGCCGAACGGCAACACCATCGCGGCTGCAGGCTCGGATGGCAAAGTGCGCCTCCTCGACGCGGCGAGCGGAGCCGTCACGAAGGAATTTCTCTCGGTGCCTGGCGTTGAGGAAAATGTGATTGTGGCCAAACCGGCTTGGGCAGGCATTGTCCCGAAAAGCTCGGCGACGACCGCGTCTCCCGAATCGTTGCCCAAGGGTGCGAAAGTTACCGGTCTCGAAATCCAACCGGCGAAAATCAAGTTCGGCAGCCGCAACGAATACGTTCAACTCCTCGTGACCGCGCGCCTCGAATCTGGCGACACCGTGGATGCGACGCGGCTGGTCAAGTTCTCCACCGACACCAAAGCGGCAGAAACTTCTTCTCGCGGTGTGCTGCGTCCGGTGGCCAATGGTTCCGCCAAACTTCTGGTCTCGATTGCAGGCCGGAGCGCGGAAGCTCCCATCGAAGTCACGGGTCTCGGCGATCACTACGATGCCGATTTCATCCGCGACGTCGCTCCTGTGCTCGCGAAGGTGGGTTGCAATGCCGGGACGTGCCACGGCTCCAAGGAAGGCAAGAACGGCTTCAAGCTCTCGCTCCGCGGCTATGATCCGGAAACCGATCTGCGCGCGCTCACCGACGACCTCGCCTCGCGCCGCGTCAACGTCGCATCGCCCGACGACAGTCTCATGTTGCTAAAGGCGGTGGCCGAAGTGCCGCACGAAGGCGGGCGGGTCATGCCGGCGGACAGCAAGTATTACCAGATTCTCCGCCAATGGATCAGCGCCGGCGGCAAGCTGGACATGAAATCGCCGCGCGTGGTGAAGCTCGATCTTTTCCCGCAGAACCCTGTCGTGCAGAAAATCGGTTCGCGCCAGCAGATACGCATCGTGGCCAGTTACGCGGATGGCGCGACGCGCGACGTGACTGCGGAGGCCTTCGTCGAAAGCGGCAACGCCGACGTCGCCACAGCCGATTCAACCGGCCTCATCACCACGCTGCGGCGCGGCGAAGCACCCGTGCTCGCCCGTTACGAGGGCAACTACGCCGCAACGACTGTCACCGTGATGGGCGACCGCACGGGCTTTGTCTGGAAGGACGCGCCCGCCTGGAACAAGATTGACGAACTCGTCGCGGCAAAGTGGAAGCGGATGAAGATCGAACCGTCCGAGCTTTGCACTGACACCGAATTCATTCGCCGGGTTTACCTTGATCTCACGGGCCTGCCGCCTATGCCCGACGAGATTCGCGCCTTCCTCGCCGACTCCCGCGAGGCCCGGGCGAAACGCGATGAGCTGATTGACAAACTCGTCGGCAGCCCCGAATACATTGACCATTGGGCCAACAAGTGGGCCGACCTGCTCCAGGTTAATAGCAAGTATCTCGGTCGCGAGGGCGCCGAGTCGTTCCGCGCGTGGATTCGCGGCGAGGTCGAGAAGAACACGCCGTACGATCAGTTCGCGCGCAAGATTCTCACCGCGTCCGGCTCGAATCGCGAGAACCCACCGGCCAGCTACTGGAAGATTGTGCGCACGCCGCAAGAGGCGATGGAGAACACCACGCATCTGTTCCTGGCCACGCGGTTCAACTGCAACAAATGCCACGATCATCCGTTCGAGCGCTGGACGCAGGACCAGTATTATCAGACCGCCGCCTTCTTCGCGCAAGTTTCACTCAAGGCGGACCCGGCCAGCGGTGACAAGAAGATTGGCGGCACGGCGGTCGAGGGCGCACAGCCGCTCTACGAGATCGTCACCAATGCGCCGGAAGGCGAAGTGAAGCACGATCGCACCGGCAAGGTGACGCCACCGAAGTTTCCGTTTCCTGCGAAGTACGAGCAGCAGGAGAAGTCTCCTCGTCGCGAGGAACTCGCCGCGTGGATCACGACGCCGGACAATCGTTATTTCGCGTCCAGTTACGCCAACCGCATCTGGGGTTATCTCACCGGCGTCGGCGTCATCGAACCGCTCGACGACATTCGCGCCGGCAACCCGCCAAGCAATCCGGAACTGCTGAATCACCTCGCGCGTGAGTTCGTGGACAGCGGCTTCAACGTGCAACACATGATGAAGCTCATCTGCAAGTCGCGCATGTACCAGCTTTCCATCCGGCCCACGAAGTGGAATGAGGACGACAAGATCAATTTTTCCCACGCCATCGCGCGCCGGCTGCCGGCGGAAACGCTCTTCGACGCTGTGTTCCAGGTCACCGGCGCGATACCGAACATTCCCGGGGCCAAGGCCGGCCAGCGCGCCGCGCAGTTGTCCGACGCGGGAATGGACGTGAGCAGCGGGTTGCTCGCGACCCTCGGACGCCCCGCCCGCCAGAGCGCCTGCGAGTGCGAACGCAGCAGCGACATTCGCCTCGACTCGGTAATGGCGTTGCTCAGCGGACCAGCCGTCTCCGGCGCGATCAACGATCCCACCAACGCACTCGCCAGGCTGGTCGAATCGGAGCAGGACGACCGCAAACTCGTCAACGAAGTTTTCCTGCGCGTCCTCAACCGTCCCGCCAACGATCCCGAGATCAACAAGGCCATCGCGTTGATTGCGGCCCAGGATCAGGACCAGGCCACACTCACCAACGAGCTTGGCCCGCTCGAAGTGAAGATGGCGCCGGTCATCGTCGAGTTGCGGCGCCAGCGCGAAGAAGCGATTGCCAAGGCCAAGTCCGAACTCGGCACCTACGACGAGAATACGAAGTTCCTCCGGGCCGAATTGGCAAAACGCCGCGAGGAACAGATCACCGTGGCCAGCCGCGAATTGAAGGATTACGAGAAGTTGCTTCCGGCGCAGGCGGCTTACTGGGAATCGAAGAACAACCTCGCTGACATCAAAACCACGTGGATTGCGCTCAACGCAAAGGAATACAAGGCCTCGGACAAGAAAGTGAAGCTGACGAAGTTGAAGGACAAATCCATTCTCGTCGTCGGTGCGAATGGTCAGACGGACTTCCGGATCGTCGCGGAAACTTCGCTCACAAATATCACCGGCATCATGCTCGAAGTGTTGCCCGACGAACGGCTGCCGAAATTTGGACCGGGACGCGCGGCGGACGGGAACTTTGTTTTGAGCGAATTCGACCTGAAGTGGACGGATGGCACGAACGCACCGGACACGGTCGCGAAGTTCGCCGACGCGAGAGCGGATTTCTCGCAAAAGGACTATCCCGTGAAGGAAGCCATTGACGGCAAGATCGAAGGTGGAAAAAACGGTTGGGCCATCGCGGGTGCGCCCGGCATCTCGCGGCACATCGCCACGTTCAAGTTGGAGAAGCCCCTCAACGCGACCAACGACATCGCGCTGGGCATCAAGATGACGCATCGTTTTGCCGACAGCTATATGCCGGGCCGGTTTCGCCTTTACGTTACCACGGCGGAAGACCCGTTGGATTTCGGCCTGCCGGAGAACGTCGCGCAAGCCGTCCGTGCGCCCGCCGGCGAGCGCACGTCCGAGCAGGCGGCGGCGGTTATTGACTACTACCGCGCCTCGGACACTGAATTCTGGAAGCGCAAACAAGTCCTCGTTACGGCGAAGATGCCGCTGCCGGTGGACCCGAAGTTCACCGAGTTGACACAAACCCTCGCCAAAGCGGAAGAACCGGTCCGGCTCGACCCGCATCTGGTCCAACTGCGCGAGGACACAAAGATGAGCACCGCGCAGGGAGAAAACAAACGCCTCACCGCCGTGCAGGACCTGGCGTGGGCGCTGATCAACAGCGGCGCGTTCTTGTTCAACCATTGACCTGAACTTGCAGAAACCTTACAATGACCCAAGTCCTCAACTGAAAGAACGCGTATGATCAAAATCCCAGGCGGCACGTGCAGCGACCTTTGTGATCCCCACCTCAAGATGACGCGGCGCGACCTGTTGCGCGTGGGCGGCGCCAGCATGCTCGGTTTGTCGCTCGGCGGGCTTTTCAGCTTGCAGGCGCGCGCCAAGGAATCCGGCAAGTCCGCCGGCGGACCCGGTTGGGGGAAGGCCAAGAACGTAGTCATGATTTATCTCCAGGGCGGTCCGAGCCACCTCGACCTGTGGGACCCGAAGGAAAATCTGCCCGACAACATGCGCAGTCCCTTCAAGACGATTTCCACGAAGATTCCCGGCGTGAATTTCACCGAGGTGCTCCCCGAACTGGCGAAGGTGAACGACAAGTTCACCATGATCCGCTCGATGAGTTACACGCCCAACGGTCTGTTCAACCACACCGCCGCGATTTACCAGATCATGACCGGTTACACGACGGACAAGGTCAGTCCCTCCGGCCAGCTCGAACCGCCTGACCCAAAAGATTTCCCCAACTTCGGTTCGCAACTCGTCCGCTTGCGTCCACCGACCGAGCCGATGCTGCCCTTCGTCATGCTGCCGCGTCCGTTGCAGGAATCCAACGTCGTCGGCAAAGGCGGCAGCGCGGGTTTCCTCGGCAAGGCCTACGATCCTTACACGCTCTATCCCGAGGGCGACGACATGGATTTGGCCAAGATGGACCATATCAAGATTGACGACCTCAAGCTGCCACCGGAAGTGTTCGCCTTGCGCCTGCAACGCCGCGCCCAGTTGCGTGAGTCCATCGAGCAGGCCATGCCGGACATCGAGAAGGCCGTCGAGAAATACAATCTCGACGATTACTACCAGCGCGCCTTGAACCTTATTATTTCCGGACGCGCACGCACTGCTTTTGATCTCACGCAGGAACCAGAGAAAGTCCGCGACCGCTACGGGCGAAACACCTTTGGCCAAAGCTGCCTCCTCGCGCGCCGCCTGATCGAGGCCGGCACGCGGGTCGTCGAAGTCATCTGGCCCAAGGTCGCCAACTCGGACAATCATTCGTGGGACCACCATGCCGATCTTACCAAGCGCATGAAAACCCAGTCCGGCCCGATGCTCGACAAGGGCCTGGCGGCTTTCATCGAGGACATGGACCAACGCGGCCTGCTCAATGATACGCTCGTGCTGGCCGTCGGCGAATTCGGCCGCAGCCCGCAGAAGGGCGTGAGCACCTCCGGCAACAGCAATAGCGCGGATGGCCGCGATCACTGGCCCTATTGTTACACGTCGGTCATGGCCGGCGCCGGCATTAAGCGCGGCTACGTCCACGGCAAGTCCGACAAGACCGGCAGCAGCCCCGCCGAGGATCCCGTCCATCCGACAGAACTTCTCGCGACGCTCTATCACGCCTTCGGCATTGATCCCGAGACCATCGTGTTCAACCACCTCAAACAACCGCGCGAGTTGGTGAAAGCAAAGGCCGTGACAAAACTGTTCGCCTGATCAAACTGGCACGCTGGCGGATTTTCCCGACTGGCTTGGGTTTGCGAGGGTGCCGGAAAAACTCATTGCGAAGGGCTTCACGGGTTCGCGCCTGACGAAGGGACGGGACCGCCTGCTTGCAGGTAGGCAAAAAGATCCATCACCTGGTTCGGTGAGAAGGCTTCCAGTAATCCCTCCGGCATGAGCGACACGGTGGATTCTTTCAATACCCGAATTTGTTCACGAGGAAGCAGGTGACGCGTGTTGTTGCGGTCGAGAAGTGTTACCGCTGAGGCTGTGGATTCCGCCATCAGCCCGCTGAGGAAACTATCGTCCTTCAGTTCGGCCTCGTAATTCGCGTATTCAGGCCGGATATACGCGCTGGGGTCCACGGTCTGTGCGAGCAGATAGTCGGTGTTCTTGCGGTCCGCGCTCGTGAGATCGGGCCCAACGCTGTTCCCCTCGCCAAAAAGTTTGTGACAAACCGCGCAGGCGGCCTGGAAAACTTTTTTGCCTTCAGCGACATTGCCTTTGGCGTCCCGGCCGACGGCCCCGGAAGGAATCAGCAACAGCTTGAGGCGGTTGATGGTATTCCGCTTTTCTTCGGGAGAATCGGCCTGGATTTTGCCCCATCGTTTCTCGATCCGCCGATTCAAATCAGCGTCTTGTATCGCCGCCAATTGGCGAAGCTGGTCCAGCGTGACATCTTTTGGATCAATCCGTCCCGCATCCACTGCTTGAGCCAGGAGGCGAGCCCATGCGAGGCGACGGCACAGGAGATTGATGGCAAGCGTCTGGAGCCGGCGGTTTAGCCGCGGGTAAATCTCCAGCAAGTGCTCGCCAATTTGATCTTGCGGATAATGCCGCAAAGCGGTCAGGGCGGACTCGCGGACTTTTTCCGATTTCGCTTTCTCCAACAGGGTCAGGCACAGCGCGCCGCCACCCGGAGTTTCAGTCTGCGCCAGAATCTCGATGAGGCCATCGCCAACGGTTGCCCGCGAGGATTCGTTGTCCAATATTTTCAGCGCGGCTTCCCTGGCTTGCGCATGGCCGAGCCGCAATCCGAAGCGCACGTAGGACAAGTCCTCCGTGTGTTCCGGCCAGGATTTGGCGAACCAGTTTTCGAGCGGGGCAGGAGCTTTTGCCAGTTTCTGTCCAGCCAGCGCTTGTTCCATTCCTTGAAGAAGAATCCGGGCCGCGCCTGAATCAGGTGCCCGTTCCAACAGTTGGGCGCACGCGCCAAATCCAGCATCTCCGCCCTCGTCCGCATAACGCCGCGCCAATCGCTCCAAAATGAACATTTGCGTGATCGGATGTCGCCAGAGACTCTGGGTGGCAAACAATTCAACAATGCGACCTCGATTCGCGAGGGCTTTGTCCTCCAGCGCCCACCAGACGAGCAGCGGAATGTGTTGGTCAGTCACATCCTCGTCACGGCGAAGCAACTCGGCGATGATCGGGAGCGCGTCTTCGCCGGGCAGCCGTTTGGCCGAGCAGGCGAGCTGGGCGTGGACGATTGGGCTCACATCCGCGCGGGCTGCCTCAACCAATCGGCGCTGCATCGCGTCGGAAACTTTGCGGCCATCTCCCAGCAGGCGGACCGTCCAGGCGCGCACATTTTCGTTCGGGTGCGTCAGCAATTGCCTCGCGAACTTTTCGTCGAATCCGCCGGAAACGTAAAGGGCCCAAAACGATTGCAGAGCGAGCCGCGGGTTTTCATTGTTGGAAATCTGTTTGCGCAATCTGGGCAAAACATGCGAATCGCGCCGCTCGGCCAGAAGCAGTCGCGCCTTCCGGGAGAACCAGGCGTTTGGCTCGGCGAGCAAATCCACCAACTGGTCGCTGGATAATTGACGAAGGTCGAATGCAGGTTTTCCAACGTTTGGCAGTTTTGATTCCGAAGCTTTGGGATTCCGGCTCTGGATTCTGTAAATGCGCCCGTTGCTCCGATCCCAGGTATCGAGCGGGTCGAGATGGCTGGCGCGCCGGTCGCACCAATCCACCACATAGACCGCGCCGTCTGGGCCAAGTTCACAATCCACTGGTCGAAATTGTTCGTCATCGGTCTTCAAGAGCGTGCCGCCGAAGCTGGCCGTGAAGCTCGATCGCTGCGGCTTTAGGTTCGCCCAATACACGGCGTGATCGAGCGTGTTCGCAAAGATATACGCGTTGCCAAACCTAGAAGGAAAAGCGCCGCCTTGGTAAGAAATGCCGCCGGCGGAGATGTGGGCGCCGCGATAGCCGGTGTAAGGCACGTGGCCGAAGTAACCGTAATTGTAGGGGTTGTGCAGTGCGCCGTGTTTGCCAAAGTTCTTGACGTAATAGGCGCCTTGGACCTGGTGAAGCATTTTGTCGTCAAAGTTGGTCCCAGCCAAAATCTCGCCCTGCTCATCGAAATCGAGTCCCCAGGTATTGCCGCCGCCTTCGGCAAAAAGCTCGAACTCTTTTGTGACGGGATGATACCGCCAGATGCCTTGCTGGAATTCGATCCCGCGGAGG
The DNA here is from genome assembly GCA_964574525.1 of uncultured Bifidobacteriaceae bacterium. Taxonomy (GTDB): domain Bacteria; phylum Verrucomicrobiota; class Verrucomicrobiia; order Limisphaerales; family JADLHS01; genus WYBW01. The sequence continues at coordinate 2,322 of CAZNOE010000088.1, read as the reverse complement.
TGGGCTGTCACGGTGCTGCCTTGCGCGCCGTAAAGCCAGCCGTCCGGTCCCCACGTGAGCGAATTTGCAAGCGCATGCGCGTCCTCCAAACCGAAGCCGGTCAGGAGAACTTCGGGATCGCTGTCCGGAACATCATCGCGGTTCTTGTCCGGATAAAATAGCAGGTAGGGCGGTTGCAGAACGAATACACCGCCGTGACCGAGCGCCATTCCCGAGCAGAGATTCAATCCGTTGACGAAGTCTTTGAACTTGTTCGCGCGGCGGCCATCTTCGCTGAGTTCGCAGATCGTGATGCGATCTATGCCTTTCGGCCCGCGCGGAGGTGGTTCGGGCACGCGGTCGTAAGTGGTGCGAAGGTAATTATCCACGCGAACCGGCTTCAGCCCCGCCGGCGTTGGATACTGCAGGTACTGGATCACCCATATGCGGCCGCGCTCGTCGAAAGTGACGGAAAGGGGCTGGCGGATTTCAGGCTCGCTGGCGACAAGCGAAACCTCGAAACCCTCGGCGACTTTCATCTGTTTCAATGCTTCCTGAGGCGAAACGCCGCTCGCGGACGGGACGTGCGCCCAAGAACCGAAGACGATGAGCAGCAGAATTCGAAGCCTGCGCGCAACCGCAGATGAAGCGAACACCAGCCAGGTAATGGTTGTCGCGCAGGTTGTTTTCACGGCAAGGACGTTTGCCGGGAGGATGTTTGTCCGAAAGAAAAAAGCTGCGTCGCCGTCCGGAGGTAGAGTTTTCCTTCAACGATGGCGGGCGTGGCGCTGATGGCTTCCTCAAAACGATTTTGCGCCAGCACGTTCAGGTTGTCGCTGGCTTGAATCACTGTGACCACGCCGTTGAGCGAAGAGAGGAACACCTTGTCGCCGGCTGCGACGATTGAGGCGTAGTAATCACCCGGCGCGTCAAGCCGTTCATCCTGAAAAAACGCCTTGCCGGTTTTCGCGTCGTAGCACGAGACCAGGCCGCCGTTCTTGATCGTGTAAACGCGGCCTCGGTGATACAGCGGCGAGGCGACGTAAGGCAGTCCCCGCGTCACCTTCCAAGCCACATGCGTCGCAGTGACATCGCCGCGGCCTCCGGGGCGGATGGCCAGCAGAGCGTTGCCGGTCTTAACGAACATCTCGCGCATCATTTGCCATTCGGCAGCCGTCACGATGCCGTCCTTGTTCAGGTCCATTTGCGGGAATCGCTCGCGCACCGGGCCGGCGGGAATCTCATCCACCTTTAATTTGCCGTCTTTGTTCCCGTCGTGCTCACGTGCAAACTCCTCGAAGGGCGGCATGACCACGCGGTCTTCCTCGTCGCCGCCAATATTCCAACTCGCGCTGAAGAGCAGGCCATCGCCGGCCGTGGGCGAACTGCACGGCACGCGCGACGTGCCGCTCACGGTCCAACGCTCCACGCCATCCTTGAGATTGTACGCCTTGAGCCAAAGCGAGCCGGGCACGACGAGTTCTTCGAGGCCGTCATGACGCCAGACGAAGGGAGTCGCAAAACCGCGGCGGAACTCGGACCGGTCCGTGCGCCAGACCTTCTTGCCCGTCCGCTTGTCCAATGCGAGCAATTCCGAACCAAGGTCTTGATCGCGATTCAGAATCAGCAAGTCGCCGACGAGGATGGGCGAAGCGCCGGTGCCGAAATCCACCACTGGCGGCGGCAACGCAAGTCGCCACTGCTCACGACCATCGAAGTCGTAAGCCAGCAGGCCGAACGACCCGCAATAGAAGTAAACCCAGTGACCATCCGTAACCGCGGTAGGCGCTGCCGGAGTGGCGGTGCGATGGGTAGCCTCGATCTTGTCCGGCGTGACGGACTGGCGCCATAGAATCTTGCCATCGCGACGATCGAGGCAGAGGGTCTCCAACTTTGGCTGGTCGAACGCGGTGAGGAAAATCCGATCACCCCAGATCACCGGCGAAGAATTTCCTGGCGGCAGCGCGACCTGCCACACGACATTCGATGAAGGCCCAAAATGAATCGGCGGTTCGCCGTCAGTTCCGACTGCGCTGGCGTCCGGCCCGCGAAATTGTGGCCAGTTGGAGTTGCCGAATGCCGACATCGCGAGCATGCCCGCGCACCACACGGATAGGTTTCGCTTCATGGCTTTGATCGCAGGATGGACAAGCAAGCGGTAAATCAACAGAAGAAATTTAGGCCGCGCGCCTGATATTTTCGCACGCGATGAATAACAGCGTTGTCGCTTGAATTTTTAACGGTCGCTCCCCCCTTTTCGCCGCACGGGAATTGGCACGTTGCAGATCTCGATGTGGCCCGCTTGGAAATGGAACCAGTCCTCCGGCCGATTGCGGCGCGATT
>CAZNOE010000087.1:0-13597 GCA_964574525.1 uncultured Bifidobacteriaceae bacterium | reverse complement strand
AAAAACATCACATGGTCATCTTCTTTCAATGGCGGTGGGGCCGGGGTGAGGGGGACTCGCGTTCGCACAAGCCTGTGATGAGGGAGCCATGCTGAAGTCAACCCCTCACCCTGACCCTCTCCCCATCCGATGGGGAGAGGGAATGCTCCCATGCGCTTTCCTTCACGTTCGCCTCCATCGAAAACGGCGAAGAAGCTCTTTGGTCAGTGCTGAAGCAATGCCTCCGGTGGCGCGCTCCATCGGTTGGCGGCTGGATCGTAGATCATCAAATCGCCGTGAGGCAGCGCCGGTTGAAAGCTCCAGCCGCCCACGACGTGCAGCCTCCCGTTCAAGAACTCCGCGCCGCTGCCTCCACGGCGGCCTGCCGGCATCGGCGCCAGCACGCTCCAGGAGTTCGACGCGGGGTCATAGGCGGAGAGAGTGGTTTCCGGGGCGGACGCGGCGTTCCCGCCCGCGACATACAAACGCCCGTTGAACGCAGCGATGAAAAACCTCTCGCGGGGTTCCGGCAGCGGCGCCTTGGTGGTCCAGCCGACTCCCGGAGTGAACGCTTCGACGGTGGCCAGATAGTTGTTCCCTTGAACGCCGCCCACGGCGTAGAGCGTGTCATCCACCACCGCCGCGCCCAGCCAGATCCGGGCCGTGGGCATCGGTGCTTCGGAAGTCCACTCATTGGTCGCAGGATCGTATGATTCAACCACCGCCAATGCGCGCGTTCCCGACTCCGCCAGTCCGCCCAGCACATACAGTTTCCCGTTCAGGACTGCGCCTCCCGTGCCGCCGCGGCCTATGGGAAGCGGAGCTTTCGTCGTCCAGCGATTGATCGCGGGGTCATACACATCGAGCTGGCTGCTGTTGCCCCCGAAATCACCCACGACATAAAGCTTGCCCGCGATTGCACCAGCGACCGGCATGTTATGCCCGCTGGGTGAAGGGGCCAGCGCGCGCCAGAAGTTTCGGGCCGGGTCGTACACATGCAGAAATCTACGGGCCTCGCCGCTGTAGCCATCGCTCGACGTCGTCACGTAAAGTTTGCCAGCGATGACAGCGCTCGCGCTGTAGCCACTGCGAAGCGGCATGTCAGCGGGACAATCGGTCACCTCCTCGCGGACCTGATTGATCTCCGGCGACTGTGGTGCGAACGCCACCGCCAAACGGCTGAACCAATCGGCCTCGTTCCAGTGGCGCGGATTTCCGCTCGCTGGCTCGGCCAATAATTTCCGCGCCAGGGCGGCAAGCGCCGGCCCGTTGGTGGGGGACCATCGTACCGCTTCCTCCAGGCCGGCGAGATCGTTCTCTTCCAACCGAACCCGCATATCGTCCGCCACGCGCCGGGTCCAGGAATTGTGTGGCGCAGGTTCACCGGTTCCGCCCAGAAATCGTCGGATCAGTTGCGCGCCGTTGTTCGTGCCCCACTCTTGGGGCGGTTGATTCTTCAACGCGGTCCATTCGCTGGCGGACACGGATTCGAGTTCGCCCTTTGCGTTGAGCCGATCACCGGCAAGGTTTTCCGCCAGGTCCGCCAACTTCGGCGGTGTCGGCGAAGGCACGTGTGGCAAGTCCCAGACGCGAACCACACTCCGGTTCTCCAAACCGCAGACGGTCAGCAGGCGCGTGGCATCCGGGTTGAACTCGGCGTGAGTTACAGGAGTCTCGTGGACCAACGCTGCGCTCAACGGCTGGACGGTCTGCTTGTCAAGGACGCGGACAGACTTGTCGGCAATGACCAGCGAGAACGGCGCGGAATCCGGGAGGCTGGTAGGAGGATTGTTGATCGCAGCTTCGGACAAGCGCCGGCCGGAATTGATGTCCCACTGCTGGGCGATGCCATTCGTGCCAATGGTGATCAAAGCGCGTCCGTCCGGACTGAAGCGGGCCGTCTGCGCCGACACGACCAAGCGAAGCGGTTCACCCGGCGGACGGCCCGGATGCGCTTCAAGAACGCGCACTTCGTTCGACCTTGAGGCGACGACCACACGCACGGCCCCTTGAGCAAATTGCGCAGCCAGCACGCGATTTTGAAACCGCAGCACACCGCCAAGCAATTCACCACGGCGCACGTTCCACGTTCGCACCGTGTTATCGTCGGCGACGGTGAGTACGCGCAAGCCTTCCGCGCTGAATTCCATGGAGCGCACTCGCGCGCTGTGGCGCAGCATTCCCCCGAGCGGGAGTTCGTTCCAGACATTCCACAGCCAAACATTTAGACCCTCTCCCGTCGCGCCCTCTTCCATGGTGGCGAGATGCTGGCCGTCCGGGCTGAACACCGCGAACCGGACCGGACCCATGTGCAGCATCGGTTGCGTCAGCGGTGCGCCCGAACTGGCGTCCCACACGCGCGTGGTTCCATCATCGCAGGCCGTGACCACGGTCTCTCCGTCAGGACTGAACTGTGCTGAATGAACGAAGGATTGGTGTGTGATGCGGTTGGTCGGCGACTTTAGGACGCGCAAGTCCCAGACGCACGCCGAGTAATCGTATGCTGCTGTGACAAACCGCTGTCCATCGGGGCTGAAATCGGCGTCGAGCACCCAATACTGCTGATTGAACCGTTCGCTTACGGACTGACCGTTGTCCACGTTCCAGACCTGCGCGCCGCCTCTCGTTGGCACCCCGTCCACAATCGCGATGCGCCGCCCGTCGCGGCTGAAACGGGCGTTGCGGACAAAGCCGCCTGGATGCACGGCAAGGAGCGGGTGACCGTCGCTTACGCCCCAGACATGGACTGAGTTGGTGGAGAGGATCATCAGACGCTCGCCGTCCGCGCTGAAACGGGCACTGAGAAGGTTCGTTTCGTGGCGTAATGGCGGCGTCAATGGTTGTCCCGTTTCCGCGTCCCACACCCGCGCGATGTTCGAGGAAAGGGTGACGACGCTCCGCCCGTCGGCACTGAATGTGGCGGCGTCCACTGCGGCGTCGTGGAGCAGCGGTTCGCCGAGCGGCACGGGAAGATCTCGTTGGGCCAGCGCGAACATCAGCCGCGCGGCGGCCAGACGGTTGGTCGGCTGCGAGCGCAACAATTGGCCGAGGCCCGCAACCGCCCGGGCGGATTGGTCGGCGTCGAACCATGCTTCGACGCGTTGGAGTTCGATCACGTCCAAGCGTTGTTCGGCCAGTTGCCGCTGAACGCGCTCGGCAATCCGCGCCAGCGCCGCCCGGGTGTAAATGAACGCTCCCGCCAACACGAGCAGTCCGACCGCGACCGTCAGAGCGGTCACGGCATGGTGCCGCCGGGACCAGCGGGCCAACCTTTCCACCGCGCTGACGGGCCGCGCACGGATCGGTTCGTTGCGCAGGAAGCGACCGAGATCGTCGGCCAATTCGCGCGCCGTGGCGTAACGGCGGCGCGGTTCCTTGGCCAGGCACTTGAGGCAGATGGTTTCCAGATCGCGCGGCGTACTGGCATTGAGCAAGCGCGGCGGCGCTGGCTCCAGTTCCATCACCTGCCGCAAGGTTTCTTCCACCGTCCCGGCGGTAAACGGCGGACGGCCGGTGAGCAGGTGATAAAGAATCGCGCCGAGCGAATAGACATCGCTCGCCGCGCCGATGGCAGCGCGGCGACCGGTCACTTGTTCCGGCGGCATGAAGCTGGGCGTTCCGAGCATCTGGCCGGACGCGGTGAGTTCCGAGCCGCCATCCAGGCGCTTCGCCAGACCGAAGTCCGTGACGTGTGGCTGGTCGCGCTCGTCAATGAGCACGTTCGACGGCTTGAGATCGCGGTGCAGCGTGCCTTGCGCGTGCGCGTAATGCACGGCTTCAGCAATCGTCTGCGCGTACCCGGCGGCGCGGCGCGGGGGCAATGGGTGCTCGCGGGTGAGTTCGGAAAGGTCCTGGCCCTCGATGTATTCCATCGAGAAATAGTGCCGGCCCTGGTGCTCGCCAATCTCGTAGATGGCGACGATGTTCGGGTGACGGAGGTTCGCTGCGGCTTCCGCTTCGGCGCGGAATCGTTGCACGTCCGCTTCGCTGGCTAGAGCGCCGCTCAGAATCATTTTCAGCGCGACGACACGGTTGAGGCTCACCTGCCGCGCTGCATACACGACACCCATGCCACCGCGCGCGATTTCTTCGATCAGTTCGTAGTCGCCGAAATAGCGGATTCGATGTGGATCGGACGCGTCGTCCTCGCGCGGCGGTTGGGTCGCCGGGGCCGGAGAAAATGCCGCGGCGGCCACGCACTTTGGACACAGCCCTCCCAAGGCCGCGCTCGACAGCCGCGCGCCGCACTTCGTGCAGATTCCTGCGGTCACATTTTTGTCCTCACCTGAAAGAACAGGATGGCGGACGAACTCTTACATGGCTTCAGTGGCTCAGGATGGCCCGCAAGTCGCGCAACTCCTCTTCGACTTGCTCGGGCGTGCCGACCGTGTCCGCAATCTCACGCCGCAGGATCTCGCGATAACGCTGCCGCAAGCGATGCACCGCCACCGCAACTGCGCCCGCGCTTAAGTGCAGTTCATGCGCAGCCACGTTGTAATCGCCGTGACTCACGTCGCCTTCGAGAAAGGTTTTCAGGCATTCAAACTGCGCGAGTTTTCCGGCGGCCTCGAACTCGCCGCGCGCTCGTGCAAAGGCGCGTTCCAACAGCGTCAAGGCCCAGCGGCGATCAAAAATATCTGCGGCCGTTTCCGTCGCGGCGGGTTCGGCGCTCAACCATTCCTCGGCGTCATTGGCATCCAGCGGAACGAACGCGATGCCGCCGCCGCGCTTCTGCGCGCTCGCCCGCTCATGCTCGTTGACGAGAAAATTATTGAGCGACGCGAGCAGGAAGGAGCGGAACTTGCCCTTGTCGGGACTGACGTCGTCGAGAAAATCTTTCGCAAGCAGATGCGCGATGAAAGCCTGCGTCAAATCCTGCGCGTGGTGCAGGTCGTGGCCGCGGCGGCGGAGGTAAGTGTAGAGCGGCGGCCAATACGTGCGGCAAAGCGCTTCGAGCGCGGCGGCGGCCTGAGGCGAACCTCCGCGCGCGGAGAGGACGACGCTCCAGTGCGTAGTGGTGAACCACCGTCCTTTGTCGGGCGCCGGCTGTTCATTTTCGTCGTCAGGCGGCATGGTGCGCTCCTGAAGTTAAGTTCCGACTCTATCGGTTTGTTTACGATTGACGCGCGGGCATTGACGTAAAGCGGGCCTTGAGTGGCGCAAACCGCGTCGTTTCACCACTCGATTACTGCCGCACCCCAAGTCAGCCCGGCGCCGAAGACCACCAGCAAGATTAAATCGCCGCGATGAATCCGCCCCGAATGCACCGCTTCGTCCAAAGCAATCGCGACTGACGCGGCGGAGGTGTTGCCGTAACGGTCAAGGTTGATGAACAGTTGTTCGGGCTTGGCGCCGAGGCGTTCGCCCACGGCGTCAATGATCCGGCGATTGGCCTGATGGGGGATGATGCACTTGATCTTCGTGATATCAATTTCGCAGCGTCGCAACGCCTCGGTGGCGCCGCTGAGCATGGCTTGGACGGCGTACTTGAAGGTTTCCTTGCCTTCCATGCGCAGAAAATGTTGGCGGGCAGCGACGGATTCCGCCGTGGCCGGACAACGACTGCCACCGCCGGGCATGTGGAGCAAGTCCGCCCGCCGGCCGTCCGCGCCCATCACGGCGGTGAGCAGGCCGTGGGAGTTGGCGCGGTTTTGCAGAACGGCCGCGCCGGCGCCGTCGCCGAACAGGACGCACGTGTTGCGATCCTGCCAGTCCACGATGGAGGAAAGTTTTTCCGCGCCAATGACCAGCACAGTGTCGTAGGTGCGCGACATGATGAATTGCTGGGCGATTTCCAAACCGTAGATGAAGCCGGAGCAGGCCGCCTCCAGGTCGAAGGCCGCGGCGCGCAACGCACCGATTTTCTGCTGGACCAGGCAGGCCGTTGAGGGAAACGGCATATCGGGAGTAATTGTCGCCACGATGATCAGATCAATCTGCTCGCCGGTAATGCCGGCGTCCTTCATCGCCCGCAACGCAGCTTTGGCAGCCATGTCGGCGGTGAACTCGTCCTTCGCCGCGATGCGCCTTTCTTTGATGCCGGTGCGGCTGGTGATCCATTCGTCGGCGGTGTCCACCATTTTTTCGAGTTCCCGATTAGTGAGGACTCTGGTGGGAAGGTAGGACCCGACGCCGACGATGGAACACGGCCGGCCCTGAAAGTTGAACTTGGCGCGCGGATTTTTGAATTTGGGCGAATGGGCGGGGCTCATGCGGAAAGGGGCGTGGGTATAGCATCGAGGTGGGCGAGTTGCTCGTTGGCCCGCGCGATCTCGCGGGCAATGGTATCGTTGACGCGATGCTGGACGGTCTCCGCGGCGAGGCGGATGGCATTCATGATGGCGCGCTCCCGTGCCGAGCCGTGGGCCTTGAGAACCGGCCCATTGAATCCGAGCAACGGAGCGCCGGCATGGATTTCCGGGTCCATGCGTCGCTTGACGGCGCGAAAGGCGTTCTGCAACAGCAACGCGCCGAGCTTGCGTTTCGCATTTTTCACCAGTTCGGTCTTGAGCATCGTGAAGATTCCCAGCGCCAGGCTTTCGCAGGTTTTCAAAACAATATTGCCGACAAAGCCGTCGCAGACCACGACATCCACGCGACTCTTGAAAAGGTCGTGGCCCTCGACATTGCCGATGAAATTGATGTCAACCTGCTTGCAGAGGCGGAAGGCTTCGAGCGTGAGTTCATTCCCCTTGGTGTCCTCGGTTCCGATGCTGAGGATGCCCACGCGGGGGTTCTTGTAGCCCAGCACTTCGCGGGAATAAATGCTGCCCATGACGGCATAATGAACGAGATGGATGGGCTTGCACTCGATGTTTGCGCCGGAATCGAGCAGAACGAATTCCTGGTCGGGCGTCGGGATAACGGTGGCGATGCCGCCACGGTCAACGCCGGGAATCCGGCCAAGCTTGAAAGTAGCCGCGGCAAAAATGCCACCAGTGTTGCCGAGAGACACGACCCCGTCAGCTTTGCCGTCGTGAACCAGTTCCACCGCGCGGGCGATGGAGCAATCGCGTTTGCGGCGCAGGGCCGTGGCGGGCTTGTCCTCCATGGTGAGAACTTCGCTGGCATGAACAAGATGCACCCGCCGGTCGCGCAGGCCGGTTTGTTTGAGCGCGGCCTCGATCTGTTCCTCGTGCCCGACGAGGTGGACGGCAGTGAGGTCGTAGTCGGCTTCGAGAGCCCGTTTGACTCCTTCAACGACGACCTCACAACCGTGGTCGCCGCCCATGACATCCACTGCGATGCGCATAGCGATGGATCGCGGAAACGCCGTCCGGGCGTCCCGCAGCGCGGGATCAAGCGCCAGCCGTGATCGTCAAGACCTGACGTCCCTTGTAGTAACCACAGGCGGGACATACCCGGTGCGGCACATAAGGAGATGCGCATTGTGGGCACGTGCTGAGTTGAGGCAGCTTGAGGACGCTGTTATACGCGCGGCGCATGCGCATACGGCTTTTTGACGGTTTGCGTTTGGGGACACCCATAATGTCGAGTCTTTAAAGTTTTAGTTTATCCAATTCAGCCCAGGCCGAGGAATCTCTTCCCGTTTTGCCCGCGCCGCTCTTTTTCGTTTTGCCAATGTTTGGTTGCTTCAGTCCCGGACATTCCGGACTGCACACCGGATGCCGCGGAAACTCGAGGAGAATATCTTCGCGGATATAGGGCGTCAAGTCCACGCAATCGCTGACGACTGGCGCGGCATCTTCCCCTTCCAACGGCAGGTGACATATCCAGTCCTTGATTACCAGCGCGTACTGAAAAGGCTTGAGGCAGCGCACGCATTGGCAATCGAGCATCAGCCGCAACTGGCCTCGAAGCAACAAGCTCATAGCGAGGCTCTGCGCCTCGATGTCATAGTGCAGCGGCTGCGCGACCCGGATCACTTCGTCCCGCGTATCAATGTCCAGTTCCGGCGCGGGCAATTCGCCTTGGAACGTGAGATTATGCGCCTCCAAATGGTGCAAATTTACGACGAGTGGCATGACTTCTTTCCGGCGGCCTATTGTTTGGCCAACTTCGCCGAGAGTTCCGCCCGCACAAACGTCGGCACAAACGCGCTGACATCGCCCCCCAACCGGGCGATTTCCTTCACGATGCGCGAGCTGAGAAAAGTGTAGGTGTCCTTCGGCATCATAAAAATCGTTTCGATTCGTTCGTTCAATTTACGGTTCATCAGCGCCAGTTGAAATTCAAACTCAAAGTCCGAGACGGCCCGCAAACCGCGCACGATTGCCTGTGCGCCGCGCTGTTCAACGTAATGAATCAGCAAGCCCTCAAACGCATCCGCTTCGACGTTCGCGAGGTCGGCCACTGCCTGTTTGACGAGCGCCAATCGTTCCTCGATCGTGAACAGCGGAAGCTTGCTTTCGCTTTTGGCCACCGCCACAACCACACGATCAAACAACTTCGCGGCTCGCTGAATGACGTCCAGATGGCCGTTGGTCAGCGGGTCAAAACTTCCGGGATAAATCACCGTTCGCATGGTGGGCACTCTACCAATCATGACCCGATTGACGAGGAAGAAAAGCAGCCAGGCGAAGCAAGCAGGGGCGAATTATCCAAATCACAAGAGCGGTTGCGCTTGGGGGGACGAAGCACACGGCTCCGACCGGTGCCGCCGTATAACGGGAGTTTTGCGACGCCAGTAACTCGTGGTTCCGATGAAGAGAAACGCCGTGACTACTTCGGTTCTGGGGGCGAAAGGGTGTTGGCGGGCGTTGCCACAGTCGCCAAGTCGGGCGGCATCCAGGGCACGACGTAGTTTTTCACTGGTTCTTTGAAACCCTTCAGCTTGACCGGTTCCAATTCGACGCACGTCGCCGCCAGCGCTGGATCATCACGCTGCAGATGTTTGAGCGTTGCTTCGCTGATGACGATGCGTCCATGGCCTGAAACGCCTTCCAGCCGGCTGGCGAGGTTTACTTCCCGGCCAAATACCGTGTAGTTCAGGATGTGGGCATCCGATCCCATCAACCCCACGGTGACCAGCCCGCTGTTGATGCCAGTGCCGAGTTTCAGCGTCGCATGAAGGGGTTTCGGAGGCAGGCCCGCCGAAACCAACGCTTTATTTTCCAATTCAAGTTGCCGATTCTGCTCGAGACGTTGCTGGTTCAATCGGTGGATGGCACACTGCGCGTCTATCGCCGCGCGGACGCAAGCCACGGCGTGCTTTGGGTTGGGCGTCGGCGCGCCCCAAAACGCCATGACGCAATCGCCGATATATTTGTCGAGCGTGCCGACGTGCTGTTTAACGTAGTCCGCGACGCAGGCCAGATACAAGTTCACGGTGTTCAGCGTTTCCTTGGCGGACTCATCGAAGCACGCCTCCGCCGCCTCGCCGGTCAACTTCTGCTCGCGCACATAGGCCGCCACGCGCTCGTGAGAAGTGTCGGTCAGTTCCGTGAACCCGCGCACGTCGGCAAATAGCACCGTGACTTCGCGCCGGGCGCCGCCGAGGGAAAGCGTCTCAGCGTCGAGCAACTCGTTAACGACGTTGGGTGAAACGATTTTGGAGAAAACTGATTTGACGCGGCGGCGTTCGCTTTGCTCGAAAACCACGCGATACGTGACCAGGCTCACGTGTTCCACCACCATGGCTCCGATGATCGGCAGAACCAGCGGTACCCAATATCGATACTGCACGTACAGAAAAAGGCTGGCGGCACAATAAAGCAACGCCAGAACAATCACGCCGCCCGCGGCCGAGAACACCCGCCACTGCCAGGTCAGAATCGCCGTCACGATGCCGAGCAAGGCAATCAGCGCAAGTTCCACGATGAGCGAAGCCCGGCGCACGAAGCGTCCGGTCATGATGGAGTTTGCCACGTTCCAATGCTTGCTAACCAGCAGTGCGTTTTTTTCAATTGGGGTAGCTCCATGATCGGTGAGGTCATTGCCCGTGGTGCTGGAACCGATGACGACCAGCCTGTCTTGCCACTGATTTTTCACACCCTGCTCCTGCCCAGCCAGACGCGTCCCGTCCTCCCACAAGAGTTTTTCAATCGGTTCAGTTTCCAGACGCGGATCAAGAGCCGCCAGTTCCCAGTTGATGTAGAAATAACCTTTGGCATCAACAGGTATGATCCGTTGCACGTCCTTGGCGCCGCGAAGAGTAATCGTGCCGCGTTCGAGATCAATCTGCGCGTGATCCAGGTCGAGGGCCAACGCCTGGGCCGCAAGCACTATGCCCATGTGCCACACACGTTCATGGGTAAACGCTTTGGCCTTGGGTGGCATGCCGGGCGGAAGTTTGTCCCCTCCAAAATCCGCTAGTTCAAAATTGTTTTCCGCGTCAACGGGCACCTCGATTGGTTCTTCACCATGGCGCGGTAAGATGATTTTCCCCAGCTTGAATTGTGCCTTGCTCAAATCCACGCCGTAACTGCGATCCGCCGCGACCTGCTTGAACGCCGAGTGCCAATTAGTATATGTGCGGAAGGCGGCGGCACGACGGAGCACCCCATCGGGATCGCTGTCAGCCGAAATGTCACCCATCTTCAGAGCATTAGTCGCAAAGAGGGCGTGCGGCAGAACGCCTTGTTCTGCTGCGATGATTGCGATACCGGTGCGCTTCAGTTGCCAGGCAAAATAATCGTCGGAATCCACAGAGATTTGTTCTCCCTGCTCGTCCAAAGGGGTCAGCTTCGCGCCACGATGGATCGAGGAGAGAAAATTGGTAAGGTCAGGCCAAGGCCCAATTGCCTCCGGAACGGGCGCGTGATCCGGACGCAACTCGCCGAATAGAATATCGAACGCGACGGCTCGCGCACCTTGGGCTGACAATTGCCGGAGCACACGCCCGTAGATGTGTCGCGGCCAGTAAAGCCCGTAACGGAACCCAAGCGAACCGTCGTTCAACGCCGCGATGCTGTTATCGGACATGAAGACCGCGCCGAGGTTTGTAGCGACGGGCGGTGGGAACCGCTGCGCCGATCGGACGCGCCAATCATAAGTGATTCGTTCCAGCCGATCGAAGAGGTCGAAATGCAGCATCCGAGCCAGACAGACCACGAAGATGACGCCCGTCGCGATGAGAGAGGGAGCCAATTTGACGGGCTTGAATTTCACTGCCGTCAGCTAAACAAAAAACCAGAGCAACACAAGGCTGCTCTGGTTTGGGAAAGTTATGCGATGCAGCTAGTCGTCATCAGAAGTCGGGGGGACTGGAGCAGCACCGGCAGATCCGTCCGTGGGCGACACGTGATAAATGGTCTGGTCAACCACGAACGTTGTTGGCGTAGTGAAATAGACGAGCCCCACCGCCGCGAAGTCCTTAATCTGTTTCAGTAATATGTCAGGTATCTTGGTCAATTCGCCCGTCCGGATATCAAATTGCCATCCCTCCGAAACGACCTGCGTGCCCGTCGTGCCGTCGGCTTTCATCCAGGAGATAACCACTTGACCGATGGCGACAGAAACAACGCCATCAGCACTGATCGCGAAGAGCGTACCGCGAATGCCGGCGACACCGTTGGGGACCTTCACCTCGAATCGGGAGGCGGCCGACATTTTCTTGACGGAACCAAAAACCTTTCCGCTGCGCAGATCCAACTGCGTTTCGGTGACTTTTTCGGCGCCCGTGTCCATGGTGGTCAGCTTGTCAATCGCCAGGACGGAATCATCCGACACGCGCACGATGTCCTGCGGGGCAACCGGGCGATTGCCGCCCGCGCCAACACCACCGGCGGTGGGCGGTCCCGCCACGCCCTCGGATTCGGTCAACACGATGTCCACGAACGAATCCTTCGCAGTTTGAACCAGCGAGCCGGCCTTAAGTCGGGTACCGACGGTGAGCGGCTGCCAAACATTGTTGCCCGTGGAGTAACGCGCTGAACCCTTGATGCGCACAACTTTGCCTGAGCGTTCCTTGGATGCTTGTGCACTCGCACTCGTGACCATCGCAAATGCAACCGCACAGGCAACCAACCAGTTAACCAGCATTTTCGTTTGTTTCATAGGCACTCCTGAAAGCAGAACATACATTTCTGAAGGCAGTTTAGGATTATGTCGCTCATTGTCAACCGAATATTCTCGAAAAAAACACTCAAAAAAACGGTTACTGTTACCCGCCGACTTCCTGTCATTCGGTGGAAAGCGTGTCCGCCCAAACCACCCGACCTTGCGAGCGCTATCACTGCCCTCCGGCAGGCAGAGCGTTCGTCTTCGACGCCGCCTCCAGCAATCTACTTTTGATGATTTCAAGATAGGCGACCGCAATGTCGTTGCTCTTCCATTGCAGACGTAACGAACGCTCGAACCAGGGCCGGGCTGCCGCATAGTTTCCCGTCTCCACGTAATGCCGCCCCACGTGCGCCGCCGTGAAGTAGCCGTTGGGATCAAGTTCGTCGGCTTTGTTAAAATACGGCCCGGACTCGTCGAACCGTTCCATGAAGTCCAGGCACATACCGTAACCCATGTAATTGTAACCATCGTAGCGATTGATGTTCGTGCCGCGTGCGAACCAAGCCATCGCGTTGGTCGCCAACTCGCGCCAGTTTTCGCCGCCCTCAATGCTCTGCCGCCGATACGCTTCGCCAATGCCGTGCGCCGTTTCAAAATTCTTCGACTCGGCGGCAAAGGCCCTTTCCTGTGCCGCAATCTGGGCGGGTGAAAGAAACTCCGCCTGTCTGGCCCGTTGTAACCAAACGTACTCGCGCCCCGCCCGCACTTCTTGAAGACCCAGATAAACCAATCCGGCAACCAGGACTGCGCTCGCCATCATCCGGCTCCACAACCGCGCCGTCACCCAGTACCGCTCCGTCGCAAATCGCAGATGGCTGGTGAGCAGCGCCATAAAGCTGATCGCGAGGATGGCATTGGCGGGAATTTGCATATTGAAATCCACGACCGAATGCGCCAGCAAAGCCACCAGCCCGGCCGCAGAACCCAGAACGAAAGCGAATTTGTTGCTTTGGTTTGTCCTGAATTCGTTCTCTGCCCGACGGACGTGGTTCCAGGTTCTTGCCACGCCTGCAAAAAGTGCCCCCAAAGCCAGCGTAATGATTGCCGCGCCGATGAGTCCCCAATCCACCAGCGTGTTCAGGTAATCATTATGCACGCGATCCGGTTGCAGTTGTATCGCTGCGGGTCGGTAAGCGCGGAACCGATGATCGAAGTGCCCCGGTCCCATGCCAAACCAGACGTTGTCCTGCCACATCCTCACCGCCGCGCTCCATAACTCGTAGCGCACGTCCACTTCGACGTTCTTGCTTGCCACGACGGTTTGCGTAACGCGGTTCTTAAGAAAGACGGTCTTGGAAAAGAAGAATACGCCGCCGCCAATCAAAACCACCAACAATACCAGCGCTGGCAACCGGTAGTTGCGATGAAACGCCAGCACGCCGAACAGCACGCTCAGCGCAACGGCAACCGACAACCAACTGCCCCGCGACAGCGTCACGCCAATCCCCGCGACCATCATCAAAGCGGCATAACCGAGAAAAACTTTTGTCACCGGTTTTGCCCGGCCCACCAGGGTGTAGGACAGGGCCAGCGGCAGCAATGTCTCCAAAAACCCCGCCAGGTTGTTCGGCGAAATATACGTGCCCGAGGCTCGGCCTTTGTACAATGCCGGCAAGTGCCACACCCGGTTCGATCCGGACAAAAACTGGTAGAG
>CAZNOE010000086.1:10432-13605 GCA_964574525.1 uncultured Bifidobacteriaceae bacterium | reverse complement strand
CGGGTCGGCCCACGTCGCGCGCCGGCGGCACATAAATATCGTGCGGCATCCGCGGATCGTCGGGGATCACGTAGAGAAACTGCCGCCCGCGTTGCAGCGTGCCGACGATTTGCGTTCGCTTCCGTTCCAGAATGCGAACCACTGCGCCTGTCTCTTGCTCGATGCGTTCCGGTCGGCGCAACCCCTTCGCCTTGACCTCGCGCCGCACTAGAACACGATCTTCATGCAGCGCAGTGCCCGTGGCGTCCTGCGGGATCATGATCTCCTTCAACCCCGCATCATCCGGCTGCAAAAATCCCTTCCCTTGCCGGTTGATCCGGATCCGGCCGGGGATGAGGTCCGCCTCGCGCGCCAGGATGTAGCGGTTGCCTTTCGTCCGGGCGATGCGGCCGGCCTGCTCCAGCCCTTGCAGCGCCCGTTGCAACTCCTGCTGGCGGTTGGGCGACAATCGGAGATGCCGGAGCAGTTCCGGAACATTGGCCGGCAGGTAATCCTTCCGGCCGAGAAATCTTAAGACTTGGTCTTCCATAAATCAGTCATCGTATTTCGCGCGGCATTGTTCGGGACAATCTATGGCCAAATCCGACCGCATTGCCAGCGTTGAAACGAAAGGCGGGTCGCAGACGAAATGGCGGACGATTCTTACAGACAACGAGGCACAGAGTTGATAGGCTGCCGTCTGACTGAGCTAGAAGCGTAGAGAAAAATATGCGACACCACAAAATCGGCGCCCGCGCGGAATATCGTTTGCAGGAAGATCAGAAGATCAAGGACTCCGTCACCCTGGCGGAAAAGTTCGAGAAATTGAAGTCCTTGACCGTGGAACTCACCCACTTCAATCCAGGCGGCGTCACCAAAAGCAGCCAGATCAAATACACGGTGAACCTCGCCAACGCCAAGTCCGTGTTCCGCTTCAGTTGCCTGAACAACGAATGCGTCGGTGGCGATTACGATTTGAGCGCCGCGCTGGCGAGCGCCGTTGCTGCCAGGCGCACGAGCGCGAGCGGCGAAATCTGCTGCCAGGGCTGGCGCAACCGGGCCACCATTAACACGATCCCCTGCCACAATATCCTGCGCTACAAGCTCACTCTGGGGTATGATGGGAAATGACAGCGGGCCGTTGAATGTGGTGTGGCCAGTTTAGCCCGGTTTGGCTTGTGGAAAACTGAAAGGTGCATTGACCGTCGGGGAGTGCTTTCCTACGCTCGCCGCATGGCGAAGAAAGCTTCCGGCGCGAAATCTTCCGGTGGGGCGAGCGTCCACGCGAGCCGCTCCCCCGACGCAACGATGGCTCGCGAGGACGCTCGCCCCACCAGCAAATTGAAACCCTCCGCCCTCGTGGACACGCGCGTCATTTACTGCGGCGACAATCTGGAACAACTCAAGAAGCTGGCGTGAACTTTGCGGGGACACCGCCCGAATTACGCAACACCTTGCCCGTTTGCCAAGCTCCGACTACTCGCCGCGAAGAGGTTCTGTATTTCATTATCAAGCCATTTGATTGCCTCGCCAGCTCTTTGCTTCTCGTTGTCGTTAACGCAAAACGTCATATAAGATTTTGGATGCACCAGCCGATGGCGAAGCTCGTAAGTTTCACAAAGGGCCGCAAACCCATCTTGGCTGAAATCTGTTGGACACGAAATTCTGTATGTTTTTGCAAACATCTTGAATGTTTGCTTTAGGTTTTCCCGAAAACTGGGCAACTTTGGTTTTTTCCCAGTAGTTGGCTCAAAAACTTCCTCGCTCAAAAAGAATAATTCCTCCTTACTAAACTTGGACCCGGCCATCGGTCCAGTAGCAAGCGCGGTTTGTTTCAAGCAATATACTATTCCATCCAGTGTCGCCGCGAGAGCACGAATCGTCGTGCGTCTCCAGAACTGGTCGCCGGGGTGTGCTCTCATCTCGCCGCTGGCATGTTTTAAGTCTAAAAACATTATTGCAAAGAGCTTTTCGGCGTTTCCTTTGGCTTTAATCAAGTTGCGCATTTGCTCCTGCATTTCCGGGCGGTGAATTGAAATGACTTGCTGACGTTCAATATGGTTTCCGCTGAACAATTTTCTTAAAGAAGCCTCCTGCGCTGGTGTTGGTGTTCGTTTCATAAATTGGTGTTTTGATTGTTCATTGTGCCGCACCCATCAAATAACCTGTCGTCAATCCCTTTTCTCTGAACCAAACCTTTAACGCGGTTTTGCTCGTTGACAGTTGGGAATCAATTTCAGAATTGGGCGGTGATGACCATTGCGTCCAAGTCAGCAGCCTGCTCGCCATCGTCTTAATTTTTTCCCATTGGGCTTCCGACAACTCACGGTAAAATGGGCGGACAAGGTCATCGCCATCCGTGATTTCGAGCTTGGCGCAAACGGCATACTTAAAAATTTCGCACCAAGCCATAATGGACTTTGAACTGTAAATGCGTTCGAGCCGAAGTCGCGTTTGATCATTTGCCGTCGCCGTAGGATTCCAATTGCAAAGTGAAAGGTCGAAGAGATGGTTCATCAAACTCACGTTGTTATTGATCTCGTGATCTCGCTTGTAAGCAACAGAGGCAAGGTTGTCGGTAACAGGTTCGTCATTCAGGAAATTTGCAAAGAATGATTTTGAAACCAGATCAACGGTGAGTGGCCGTTCGTTTGAACCACGATTGCCCGTGGAAACGAGCTTCGCCATCCGGTTGTCAGGGTCCTCAAGAATTGCATTGAATAGGAAGCTGCGGAATCGTTTGTTACGCTCCGCACGGGTCATAGTAGGGTCCTGGACACGTTCCAAATATGCCAAGAAGCCCGACTCAGTCTTTATCTCCTGATCTTCGCGGTTCTTGTAGTCATCGAAGTCCTTTTTAAATTGGCCACCTAGTTTGAACACCATCACAGAAGCGTAAAATCGTGTTTGGGCGAATTTATCGTGAGCAGAAATGTTGGTCTGGTTCAGCACGCGGAGATCCGGGTTGATGTAGATCTTGCACTCGAACTTTTTGCGACCAGCCCAGAGCAAGGCTGCCGCTTTGTGCTGCCCGTCGAACAGCACAATTTTGCCGCCAGCGATGCGGCCAAGCGACGGTTGTAGCACAGGATGATTTTGAAAGTGACGAAACAAATCGAATACTTTGTCGAAAATCAGGAAACGCGGTTGCAGGCCGAACTGGTGATCCTCGTCATCATCACTGTCGATGAGTT
>CAZNOE010000086.1:0-10422 GCA_964574525.1 uncultured Bifidobacteriaceae bacterium | reverse complement strand
AGTTCTACGGGCAAAGTCCCATAGAAATAGTTCCATCCGGTGGTCGGACACTGGATAAGGTCAAAAGTGAAGTTTCCATGTGCGGACTCGAGTTTCACTTCGCCGTCCTGTTGCGTAATAGCGCAGTGTGCGCCGAAGCCTGGGATTTGGCTTTGAGTTTTGAGAAACAACAACAGGTGCTTCAGTGTCAGTCTATCCCCAGTGCGGAAAAATTCCTGAAGTTGGAGGCTGACGCGGAAGTCCTCCAAAGGAAGCATCCCTTTCGCTTTGTTGTGCTGCTCGCACATCGGCGCGATGTTGTCGAGTTCGCTTCGCCCACCCAGCGCGAAAGCCAGGACGTGATCAAAGTGGAGGGAATCTTGTTCAGGAATCGCGTGCCCGGTGGCAAAGCAGACGCGACCGTGCCGTTGAAGAATGATTGCCTTTTCTTCGGGCGTTAACTGGCGTTTAAGTGTGATAGCCATAATTCCACAGAGTTAAGCAGGACGGGCGCATTCGACAAGCGTGCGGATTTTTCGACTCGCCACCCCGATTAGAACTGATGTCCTCAGCTGCCGTTTGGCCACTGCCATCCGAGGGGCGAGCACTGAGAAGGAGAATCGTTCTCCGTCTCCCTGAACTTCGCGCGACTGGATTTGCCGGACGGTCAATCGAATCACCGGGAGCGTGATTGGTAAAATCCTCTCCCCGGGGGAGAGGACACAGGTGAGGGCGAGTGTCAGCACCATTCTCGTCTTGCCCCTCAAAGCGGTGCTAAAGACACGCGCAGTCCAGACGCTTCGCGACTGCCGGGCGTCTGCGAACTTCGCGAACCGTCTGGAGTGTCCCCCCTCCGCAGTAACGCTACGGAGGACGGGCGGCGCGTTCACCGCCGCTTACGCCGCCGAATTTGCCGCGGACCCGGGCTGCCCGTGAGACCCGGGTTGGTTCTTCAGGCCGGCGACTCTCTGCCCAGTCAGAACACGACGCTCGACGGTTGAGGGTTGATTGTTTCGCAATGAGCGTGCAGGCTTTCACCGCAATGACGCCCACCCGACAAGGGTCGTTCCACCTTTTCCGCTTCGCGGGAGTTAATGTCTTTCTGCACTGGTCGTGGTTTCTGGTGGCCCTGTATGGAATCAACTATCGGAGGACGCTTTATTCCTCTTTGCTCTGGAACGTCCTGGAATATCTGGCGCTGTTCCTGATCGTGCTGATGCACGAGTTCGGCCATTCGCTGGCCTGTCGCTCGGTGGGCGGGCAGGCGAATCAAATCGTGCTCTGGCCGCTCGGCGGAGTCGCGTATGTGTCACCGCCGCAACGGCCCGGCGCCATGCTCTGGAGCATCGCGGCCGGACCGTTGGTGAATGTGATGCTGTTTCCGATCTTGACCCTGCTGGCGCTGTGGACTGGCGCCCTACACTGGGATGTGGAGTTGCCGAGTAGTCTCCTGTTCATCCGATCCATTTGGCTCATCAACCTGGTGTTGCTGATCTTCAATATGCTGCCCGTCTATCCGCTCGACGGCGGGCAGATTCTCCGGTCGCTGCTTTGGTTTGCCGTGGGACGTGCTCAAAGCCTGTTGGTGACGAGCGTGATTGGTTTTGTGGGCGTGGCGGTGTTGATCGGTTTCGCTTTGCTGGCGCGGTCGGTTTGGTTTGGAGTGATTTCGGTTTTTATCCTCCTGAATTGCTGGGGCGGTTTGCTGCAAGCACGCGCGCTGGCTCGCGCGGCCAAGGCGGCGCGCCACGACGAGTTTGCCTGTCCAGCCTGCAAGACCGCGCCGCCGGTGGGCAACTTCTGGTTGTGCGGCAAATGCCGGAAAGCCTTCGACACTTTTGCCACGCGCGCCGTTTGCCCGCATTGCGGAGAACAGTTCCCCGTGACGCGCTGTCTGGATTGTGGCGAGATGCGTCCGTTCAATGAATGGATTGTTCCGCCGCCGTATTCCACGAATGTGTGACGCCGGCACGGTGGAAAACACGAGAACCAATGCCATGACCACCGAAGAGAGCTTCATTGATTTCAAATGCCCGTATTGCGGCGAACCGGTTTCGTTTCCGCAAGCCAACGCGAAATCCCTTCAGGCATGTCCGAGCTGCATGGAAGCGCTCATTGTGCCTGAAACCACCAGTGAAGTTGGCCGGAAGATTCCCATTCCCATCACGACCGCGCGATTGGTCTTGCGGCGATTGTGCGCAAATGATTGGAGGGGTTTGGTCGAGTTGGATTCCGAGGATCTATCGATTCCGTTGAGACGTCGCGGCAACGAGGACGACGAACAGGCGATCATTCAGTGGCTGGAACATGATAACTCCGTGAAGCTGACCACTCCCGACGAGTCATTTTACTTGGGCATCGAGGTTCAAGATGGGAACAAACTCATCGGTCTTGCGCAACTGGCGTTTTCTGATGCGCGTCTTCAGGCTGCGATTAACATACAGGTAAGCCCCCGCCACCGGCGGAATGGCGTCGCCACTGAAACCGGTCTCGCGCTCCTGGAGCTCTGTTTCAAGCATCTTGCGCTCCATCGCGTCACGGCTTGGTGCGAGAGCCAGGATATTGCGGCGCGTGGGCTCTGCCAGAAAGTCGGCCTGCGATGCGAAGGAGAATTTCTGAAAGACCGCCAGGGGATAGACGGATGGCTTGACACGACTTATTACGCGGTGCTGGGTGAAGAGTACCGCTGCACCGGTGATGCCGGTTGAGCGAATCCATCAGGCATGCATACGACGAGTTCGCTCATGCATTCATGTCGTTCCACCGGCGGGCCATGCGGCCAAAGACCCATAGCGCCACCGCCGCAATCACGCCAATCACCGCGAACGGAATCCAAACCCGCAAGTGGGGATCGTATGTGTCCCACAACATCCTTGTTGCGGCGAGGGGATCAAGGCCGGTGACCTCCTGAAGCTTGGCCATGGCTTCAGTTCGCTTTACGCCGAGGACGGTTTCGAGCGTGGCGACATCGCCGTTCCAGCCCTTGCCCTGGCCGAAGGGAGTTTTCTCCGCGAGATAGCGCAACGCCAGCACCGCCTTCTCGCCGAAGTGACCGTAAACGTAACCGGCAATTTTTGAGCCGGCGTAAACACCCACACCGACGGGAATGTTCACGTAACCGAGGTAAAGTCCCTTCTTGTTCGGCGGTGCAATGAGCGAGAGATACTCGATCTTTTTCGGACCAGTGGCCATTTCACCCAGCGAAAAGAACAAAATGCCCAGCACGAGAATCCACGCGTTGGTCGTCCAGCCTGCGACGAGCACTCCGACCGTTGCGAGCATCATGCCAAACAGCATCGCTGTCAGTGTTCGCATGCGGCGCGTGATCCACGCCACGCCGACCACACCGAGGATGATGAAGAACGAATTGAAGCTGAGCAAAACCTGTTGGGGAATCATCGGCCCGCGCGGCGTCTGTTCCACAAGCGCGCGATAAACGATGTCGGGCAGCCAGCGCAATCCCTCGGCCATCGCGCGGCTGTCCACCCAGTCGGCGATGAAGTTTGGCTGCAGGTCCCACAGTTGATACATCATCAACCAGAAGCCCGACATGATCAGGAGAAACGCGATCAACCGGGGTTCCAGCACGTCGCGAATCGTGCGCACGAGGACTTGCAGCAGCGTTTCGGTTTTCGAGGCGCCGGAGGGCGTGTCCTTGAACGCAAAGAGCAGCACGAGGTTGAACGACGTGAATACTGCGGAGGCCAGAAAAAGATTTCGCCACGCCTCCTTCGAATTCACGGCCGCATGAAACGGGCCCGGCAGCAGCACGCTGAGGCTCAGCAAAATGGTCGGCAGATAATGGCCGATGAACGCGCCGACGTTGACGACCCAGTAAAACACACCCCAACCGACGGACGAATTGGCCTTCGTGAGAATGTGCGAAAGGGAGCCTTGAATGCCAGGCTTGAAAAACGCCGTACCCGTGGCGAGAACGAGAATGCCCGCAAAGAATCCCCAGTAATTGCTCACGAACGACACATCGCGCAGAAAAGCGATCATCAGGAAGCCGGCCATCATCATCGATATCGCGAAGGCCAGCGTGCGTTTGTAGCCGAAGCGGTCCGCGTAGCCGCCGGTGACGATGGGCAGGAGCGATTGGAAGGCGGCCCACCAGGCGTAAATCGTACCCTTGTCCGCCGCCGTGAGGTGCAGCCCGCCGGGATTGTCCGCCTGCATGATGTAGATCGGCGCCATCACGCGCAGGTTGTAGAACGCCAGGCGCTCCCACATCTCGATGGTGTTGAGCACCCAGAAGGTGCGACCGAATTTGGCCTTGGCCGGCGGGTTAGCGGGCGATTCAGCGAGGGCGGTGTCCGGCACGCGGCAACCCTACTCGTGCAGAACAGGTGATTTCAATCAGGAAACGCGTTACCGACACCAATGCCGCCGCGGCCAGAAAACTTTATCGCGTCCGTTGGATTTCTGAACCCACCCCTCACCCCTCCGAGGAGGGGAACTATCCATTGCGCGACCTCCGACGTTCCCCTCCTTGGAGGGGTCAGGGGTGGGTCACCTTCTTCAGTGATGGCAGCCGCAGCCGTGACCGCAAGAACCGCCGCCAAGGTCTTCCTCGGTGGGCACACGTCCAAGCTCAAGCGTCTTGGCGACGTGCTCCTGGATGGATTGTTGAATCTGCTGCGCTTCCTCCTGCGCATCCAGAAAGCCGCGCGCGACGGGATTGCCCATCAGCGCGTCGCGGTGCTTTTCGAAGTCGGTGATTTCCTCGCCGCTCAAGGGCAGGGAGCGCTGCTGTTTCTCGTTCAACGCCTGTCCCTTGGACATCACGGTTTCATACTGGCCGCGCGCCTGTTCGTCCGCCATGAACGCGTCAATGCGCTGGCGGATCGAACCCACAGCGGGGTCGTCCAGAATGGTCTGGCACAATTCCTTGGTTTTCTCAATCACGGTGCTGGCTTCAGTTAATGTTGTCATAAATGCATTTCTGCCGGACGCCTGAACGTCCCGGACGGTTTTCAGTGACGGCCCAATAGAGCATAAGGCCGTCGCCAAGGCAATCGAAGTTTTGGCGAGTTGCTGCTTGTTTTGATACTCCTGCACCCTCGGCCGGTCAGGTTGGCACGGGTTCAGCAGTGGGCCGGAGCTTGCAGGGTTTAACGGTGCGGGCAATGCGGGCTTCGAGTTCGTCACTGGCGGTTTCGAGATCGAAGTGCGTTTGCAGATCAAGCCACCAGCCTGGGCGCGTGCCGAAGTAGCGGGAGAGACGCAAGGCGGTGTCCGCCGTGATCGCGCGTTGGCCGCGCACAATCTGGCTCACGCGCATGGGCGTGACGCTGAGGGCTTCAGCCAGCGCGCTCTGGCTCAAGCCCAGCGGTTCAAGGAAGTCGTGCAACAGGATTTCGCCCGGATGCACCGGCGGCAGTTTCATTTTCATGGCTCAATGGTAATCCACAATTTCAACGTCGTGCGCGTCCTCGCCCTGCCAGCGGAAGCAAACCCGCCACTGCTGATTGACACGGATGCTGTACTGTCCAGCGCGGTCGCTTTTCAAGGCTTCGAGGTGGTTGCCGGGCGGCAGCCGCAAGTCGCTCAACTCCCGCGAGCGGTCAAGCTGGGTGAGCTTGCGGAGCGCAACCCGCTCGATTTGCGGCGGCAAACCGTGGTCGCGCCGCCGCTGCCACAACCGCTCGGTCTTCCGGCAGGCGAAGCTGGCAATCACCGCGTCAAGTTATCGTTGCGCGATAACATGTCAAGGTGCGCGTGGTGTGGGCAGGGAAGTGAGGCGCTGCGGCGTCGCGGAGCGGCGGTTCTGTCGTCACGCCAGGATGATCAGCGCGATTCGGGCAAACAGCCAATAGCCAAAAACCCAGAACGCCGCTTCCTTGAACGTAACTCCGCTTAATCTGGAAAGGCCGATGGCCAATACCGTCGTGGTCCAGAGATGAAAGACATTCAGCGTGTCTAGCACCTGATGCCCGTGGCCCGCGGACAACTTCCCGCCGAGCATGGATAAGGATGGTCGCGCGGCGGCATTCCCAGAAATGGCGATCAACAAACCAGTGACGACGGTGCCAAGCACAAGAATTATTGAGGTCTGGCCTACGACTTCGAGCGTCTTCAGGTACGAAAAGCGCACTTTCAAAAAGACGCGCCCGATATCCGGGCTTGAGTGTCCGGTGGGGAGTGGTAAATTCCCCGGAATGAAGACGCTCACGGTTGACGATCACAAGCGGGTCCGGATCCCCGACGCCAAGCCAAGGCAGGTGTTCAGCTACGAACCGGAGTCCGATGGCACGATCCGGCTTGTTCCGGTCAAAGCGGAAGCCAAAGAGCAGTTCCCGCGCGGCAGCCTGCTGAAGTATCTCACCCCCGAGCGCGACAAGGAGCAACTGGCGATCCTTAAGGGGTGCGTCCAAGCGCCCGAATGAAAGACCAGTTTGAAGTTTGGCGTTTCGTCTTCGAGGACAAAGGAGGGGAACATCCCGTGGTGTTGATTTCGCACCCGGACATTTGCGCGCGGGCCAAAGTGGTGAACGTTCTTTTCTGCACGAGCCAGCGCCAGAGCCGACAGCCCCATCCGCACGAAGTGTTGTTGAACGGCGCGGCGGGATGGACTGCGAGACGTTCTGCGATTGCTCGACGCTCTACGCGGTGAAGTCCACTTTGCTCTTTGGCAAGCGCGGGCGCGTCACGTTGGAACGGCGGCGGGCCATCCGTGCCCGCGTCCGGGATTTGTTTCTGCTCAACGCGACGGATTAGAACACCCGCCCCGCCAGTTCCTCGCCCGTCTCCCGTGAGTAGGCAATAAACGCTCCCTTGGCCAACTGCGCGCAACGATCCACGCCGGGGAAGCAGGGCCGCACGGCGTCAAGGTCCGCCGGCACGGCCGCTGGGCTGAGTGCTGGACTTGAGTCGTTTGGGAAAACGGCGAAAGGAATTCGGCAAGCCGAAGGCCCGCAAGGGCCGAGCGAGCGGGAGCGAGCGAGTCCATCCCGTTGGGATTCTCAAATAGAACGCACAGCGCCGACCTTTCAACGCCACCTGTCGCGCCGAAATCCGACTCGGCGCGCTGAAATCAGACTTGTCCGGCGGAAATCAGATGCAGACGGATGGCGCAGGGAAACGCGGCTTGCGAACTAGTTCGTCGCGCGATAATTTCCACCCATGAGCACGAGCGAATTGATCGAAAAGGAAGTCTCGGCAATGCCTGAACCGTTGCAGCGCGAGGTTTATGATTTTGCGCGCTTCTTGCGGCTCAAGAATGAGGACGACGCTTTCAACGATTTGCTCTTGAGTGAATCCGCGCTTGCCCGGGATTGGAACACGCCGGAGGAGGACGCCGCCTGGGCAAGCCTGTGATCGGCGAGGTGGTCGTTCTTCCGTTTCCGCAAACCAACCTTCAATCCGGCAAACGCCGTCCCGCACTCGTCGTAGCTGACGCGATCCGTGATGAACTCGTGAACGCTGGACTGCGCTCGCGCCCTTACCCCGGCCACAGCCCTTGACGAATAAGTTCAGCACGGAGTTCAACCCGGCGCTCAGCATTCATTTGCAGCAGCCAGGCGGTGGTCCGCCCGGCGGGTGATCGCCCCCGGATGATCGCGCCGACGATTTCAAAATGGTCCTGCCACCGCTCGCGCCGCGGATTGAAAAGGGGCACGACCTCGTCGCCGTCCGGGTCCACGCTGGAAAGGTTGGTTCCCTTGTGACGATTACACCGGCTGCAGGCCCACGCGAGATTTGACAGCACATCCGCTCCGCGATGCTGCCGGGCGATGACATGTTCAATGTGGAAAGGCCCGGCCAGTTCGATCCCTTCCGGAAGCCGGCAGTATTCGCAGCGCCCGCCGGCCCGTTCGCGCACCTGCTGTCGCAACTCGGGCGACATCAGGCAGACTTGGCCCCGGCGACCTGTTGGCGCGCCTTGAGTTGCAGCGTGGCGATCACGTCGCTGACTTCGATCAGCGCGTCGTACTCGCGCTCCTCTTCCGGCGAGAGCCGGCCCGCGCTGGCTTTGGTGCCCAACTCCTCCATCCGCTGGCGTGCCAGTTCATCCTGGCGCAACTCCGTCACCGCCCGCGCCGTGTTCAAGTCGAAGCAGCGGCTCAACGATTCCAGCAGCCGGTCCAGCGCCGAGCGCGCATTCTGTGAAGCGTCCATGGCAGAACTGTAACCGTGGTTGCCGTGCTTGCGAGTAGATTCTTCCGCGATCTGAACTCGGCAAAAGCCGTGAACGCGCCGACATGTCGCGCCAACTCGTCACGCCGAAATCAGATGAAGGCGGAAGGCGCAGGGGAAAACCGGAGGGCTTCTTTGCGTCTCCGCACCAGTCGAACGAAACCAATAATGAAAATGGTTGTGACGCTCGCCCTCATCCTGACGTGGACTCGCTTGCGCCCGCTCGCTCGGCCCTCTCGGGCCTTCGCTTTCATCGAACTCCTTTCGCCGCTTCCCAAGCGGCTCAAGTCTCCCCCGGGAGAAGGAACAGCGTTTGTCCATCTCTCGTTTTGCAGACGGCCATCCGACAAATCCAGTCGCAGGTTTTCGAGCGAGGCGGCGAAGGATTCTCCCTCTCCCCGGGGGAGAGGGTTTGGGTGAGGGCGAGCGTGAAACATTTTTCAAGGTAGGGCGCGTCAGTCCCTTGCGCGCTGGGTGTCCGCAGACCAAAGACGGCGCGCACGGAGTGACGTGCCCTACCACTCCGGCTTCGGCGAAAGGCGCGAGGGAAACATCCCAAAGGGATTTCGTCATTTAGCCCAGGGTTGCGAGGTTGGTCAGTCCGGCTCGGACCGAGCTACCCTGGGTTGACGACGAAGGAAATCAAAACCCCAACGGGGTTTCATCACCTAAGCGACACATGTCACCGGTCACTTCAAAACCAGCCAGCCGGGGTCGAATCAAAACCGGCCACTTCTACTTACCAACGAAAGAGAAGCGGGTAGCAAAGGCCGGCAATCTGCTTGCTGGTCCTGCGACGCTCCGTCAAAAGCAGGCTCGACAAGATCCTGCGCGCAACTACGCAAGGCCAGTGCCCGTCAGGCTCATTGAGGTGGGGCGGTGGTGAGGACTTCGGGGGCGATTTTAAGAAGGGCTTTGCTCGCTGCATTGGTCACGTAGGGGTCGGTGTCAGTCAAGGCGAGGCGGAGCGCGGGGACAGCCGCCACAGCGTTTGTGCCGAAGTCCGCCAGTTTCCAAATCGCAAAGCAGCGCGTGAGCGGCGGGCTGTTGGTCACGAGTGAAAGTATGCTTGGGAGTGCATCTGGGCCAATGAAGCCGAGGCAATTGATACACCGTCCGGCTCGCCCGGGTTGGCTCCCGTCGGCGCGCGCGGGGATAGCGGTCTGCGCGAGCCGGGTGAGTTCCGGGATGGCCGCGCGGGCTTGAGGACCGAGGATGCGAAAGACTTCTACCACACGGTTAGAGCGACCCCAATGATTAACAGTGAGCCGTCTACCGAGAGCAGGGGAAACGCGTTCGACGAGTTTGGCGATTCTGTTCCGCAGCGGAACACCCCCCTCGTAGCTGATCCACTTAAGACAGGCCGGGATGGCGTTGGTGCCGATGGCGTGGATTGGAGCTTCGTTCCATGCGCCCCACCGGCCTTGGTCTATATCATTGAGCCACTGGGAAACCGTGCGCCCCTGGTAGCTGGGTTCGTCCTCCCGTGGTGCCAGCAGTGCCCATATCAGCCCAATTGCGAAGATTCCGCACGCAAGGAGGATGATCCTTTTCCGCCGCTTCGACATGACGCGGAGATGATGGATGTTTTGCATGCCTGAGCAAGTGGACAACAGCGCACATGGAGTCCGCCCGCTCATTATCTTCGGACGGAGTTTGAGCCGGCTCACGTCTGCTGCCACGATTTAAGAATCGCTACGCCAGAATCCCCTGCACCGGACTCGCTTCCTCCACGCCCGTCAGCTTTTGGTCGAGGCCCTGGAACTTGTAGGTGAGCCGGTGGTGGTCAATGCCCAGGCAGTGCAGGATGGTGGCGTTGATGTCGCGGATGTGCACGGGGTCTTTGACGGCGTTGTAGCTGAAGTCGTCGGTTTCGCCATGGACCGTGCCGCCTTTCACGCCGCCGCCAGCCATCCACATTGTGAAGCAGCGCGGATGATGGTCGCGACCGTAATTGTCCTTCGTGAGTTTGCCCTGGCAATAAACGGTGCGTCCGAATTCGCCGCCCCACACGACGAGCGTTTCGTCCAGCATCCCGCGATTCTTGAGATCGGTGATGAGGCCGTAGCAGGCCTGGTCCACGTCGCGGCATTGCAGCGGCAAATCGCGCGTGAGGTCGGTATGATGATCCCATTCGCGATGGAAAATCTCGATGCAGCGCACCCCGCGTTCGGCGAGCCGGCGAGCCATCAGCGCGCTGTGCGAGAACGTGCCGGGCGTCGTCACTTCCGGGCCGTAAAGATCGAGCGTGGCTTTTGATTCGGTGGAAATGTTCGTCAGGTCCGGCACGGAGGATTGCATCCG
>CAZNOE010000085.1:8711-13867 GCA_964574525.1 uncultured Bifidobacteriaceae bacterium | reverse complement strand
TGCCGGTGCGCGACGTGGTTTATCTCATCATCAAGCCGTTCCTGGGCAAGAAAAAGGGCGCCACGAAGGCGGAGGTTCTGTCGCGCGCTGTGGAACACGGTGCCGTGAAGGACGCCGCCGCACAAATGACCCAGGTGTCCGACGAGACGCTGGAGCACATTCTGCGGGAGTCGCAGGCTGAGCGTCGCCGCATTCAACAGGAAGCCGAAGCTTCGAAGGAATTGGCCCCAGTTCGGTAACCGGACCGTCGAATTTGCCATCTGCGCCGAGTTCGTCTTTGAAATTGTTTACCAGCCACGCCTTCGCCTGCGCGTCGCCGCGCAAGTAATATAAGCGTCCCAAAACGCCGTGGAACTGGCCCAAATCAACTTTTGGAATTGTTCGTTCGACCAGAACGAAGACGAGCCTTGCCCTTAGGCATGCACCAAGCCCGCCCGATACCACCGTTGTGTCCGGTTGCAGAAACTGCAAACCGAAAGCATGACCGGCACTTCGACCAGCACACCGACGACGGTGGCCAACGCCGCCGGCGAGTCGGCGCCAAACAGTGTGATGGCGACCGCCACGGCCAGTTCGAAGAAGTTGCTCGCGCCGATCAGCGCGCCCGGTGAGGCGACGTTGTGCTCCACGCGCAGCCGCCGCATGAGCAGGTAAGTCAGCCCGGAGTTGAAATAGACCTGGATGACGATGGGCACGGCAATGAGCAGAACGGCGAACCAGCGGGTTGTCAGGTTCTTCGCCTGAAACGCGAAGATCAGCACCAGCGTCAGCAGCAGCGCGCCAATCATCACCGGATGGAACTTCGGGAGGAACTTCTGTTCGAACCAGTCCTTGCCATGCGACCGCAGCAACGCCGTGCGCGTGATCCAGCCCGCCGCCAAGGGAATGACGATGAACACGACGACCGAGGTGATGAGCACTTTGGCCGGGACGACCACGTTGGCCACGCCGCAGAGGAACATCACAATGGGCGCGAACGCGACCAGCATGATGAGGTCGTTCACCGCCACCTGCACCAGTGTGTAGGCTGGATCGCCGTCGGTGAGATAGCTCCACACGAAGACCATCGCCGTGCATGGGGCCGCGGCGAGGATGATGAGGCCGGCGGTGTAATTCCGCGCCGTCTCCGGGTCTATCCACGCCGCGAAGACGTGCTGCATGAAGACCCACGCCAGCAGCGCCATGCCGAACGGCTTCACCAGCCAGTTGACGAACAGAGTGACCATGAGACCCTTGGGTCTCCGTGCGATGCCGCCAATCGCGCTGAAATCCACCTTCAGCATCATCGGATAAATCATCAGCCACAGCAGGACACTGATGGGCACGTTCACCTGCGACCCGTGGCCAAATTCGATTTTGCTCAACGCCGCTGTGAATCCGGGCGCGAGTTTGCCGAGTGCGACGCCGGCGAACATGCAAAGGAAAACCCAGACCGTCAGGTAGCGCTCAAAGAATGCAAGGCGCTTCGGCGGCGTGGTGGCATTGCTCATGAGTTTGCGAGCACGTCGGCGAAATCAGGCAGTTGAACAACAATCGCTGCCGCAACAAGCACCGGAGGGTTTGCGCGCTTGAACTTCGAGGCTGGTGATGAAATCACCGGCGTCCGTGCCCGGCGGCAGATGCTCCGCGATTTTGCGGTAGAGCGGGTCGTGCCAGTCGGATTTCGCCTTGAGGTAATCCGAACGTGGGTTCAACCGGATGTCCGTCAATCCGGCTTCGCGCGCCATGCGTTCGGTTTCGGAAGCGAGGACGGCGCCGGCGATGCAGCCGACGAGGGCTTCGACCATTTTGAGCAGGGGTTCCGGCAGCGGTTGGAGCAACGCGAGATCCGACACTGCCACGCGTCCGCCCGGCTTGAGCACGCGCGCAATCTCGCGCCACACTTGCGGCTTGTCGGGAGAAAGGTTGATGACGCAGTTGGAAATGACCACGTCCACGCTCGCATCTCCTACGGGCAGGTGCTCAATCTCGCCGAAGCGGAATTCGACGTTGTCGAGGCCGTTGCTTTGGCGGTAAGCCGCGATGTTCCTGCGCGCCTTGGCGAGCATCTCCGGCGTCATATCAACTCCGATGGCCCGGCCGGTGGGACCGACTTTGCGTCCAGCGATGAAGACGTCGAAGCCGCCGCCGGCGCCCAAATCGAGCACCGTTTCGCCAAGCTTCAAAGAGGCGAGGGCGGTCGGGTTGCCGCAAGAAAGCCCCATGTTCGCCCCTTCAGGCAAAGCGACCAGTTCCTCCGCTGCGTAGCCGATCTGCTGGGCAAGCTGTTCAGAGTCGCCCACTTTCGATCCGCAGCCCGTTTGCGTGGACGAGCAACACGAACCTCCGCTTTGAGCGATTTGGCCGTAACCTTCGCGGACCTTCTGCCGCAGTGTTTCGAGATCAATAAGTGATGTTGTCATGTGAGGTGTTTGGTTATTTGTTCTTCGACTTGTTCTTCAACGCGGCCGGGAGGCTTTCGACAAACTGGCGGATTTCGTCGCGCACCCGCCGGTAAATGGCCAGCTTCGCCTCGCCGTCCGGCAGCCCAGCCGCCAGCTTAGGCGGGTCGTCGAAGCCCACGTGAACGACCGTGGGCTTGCCAAAAAACACGGGGCACCGCTCGTTCGCGTGGCCGCAAACCGTGACGACATAATCGAACGTCATCGGCCCAAGTTCCTCGACGGTCTTTGACCGCTGCCCGGTGATGTCCACGCCCGCTTCGGCCATGACTTTGACGGCGTGCGGATTCATCCCGTGCTTCTCAGTGCCCGCGGAATACGGCTCAATTGCATCGGACTTCAGTTGTCGCGCCCAGCCTTCGGCCATCTGGCTGCGACAGGAATTGCCCGTGCAGAGAAACAGGATTCTTATCTTTGGAGTTGGCGACGGCATATCATCCTCGGGTCGAGTTTCAAAATTTGCTTGAGCTTCCTGCGGTCTGCAACGGCCTGCGGCGTGCCGGCAAGCGACTTCTGCACCCAGTCAATCGCCTCGCGGACGACGACCGCTGCCTGTCTGCCGGGCAGCCGACAGTAAACCCAGCGCTCCGTTTTCCGCGACACGATCAGTCCGGCGTGTTGCAGAATGGAAAGATGCTTTGAAACCGTGGAGGGTGCCAGGCCGAACAACTCGACGAGCTGACACACGCATAACTCCGCGCCGTCCAACGCCAGGAGCACCCGCACGCGATTCGGATCGGCCAAGGCCTTGGTGATGGTCATGAATTCACGCACGCAGATACTATATTTCGTTATGTGGCGAATTGTCAACTAGTCAGCAAGAATTTTTTTACCGGCGACCACAAAGAGCATTGAATAACCTCTTTGCCGGCAGCAAGGCGGACGGTATGCTCTGCGCTCACGAAGATTATGCGTATTCCAATAACCCTCCTGCTCCTGGCCATGGCTCTCCCAGCGGCGGAGAAGATCGATGTCTCCGAGGCACAACGTCAGGCCGAGGTGTGGCGAGCCGAACACCGCACCATTGACCTGCACCAGCACATCAACGGCACGACCCAACACATCTCGCGTGCGGTGAAAATCATGGACGCCGTCGGCATGGGCATCGCCGTGAACCTGAGTGGCGGAACGGTGACGCGGCCCAAACCGGATGAACCTTCGGAATTTGAGCGCACGAAGGCCATCGCGGACACGTTGTTTCCTGGCCGCTTCCTTTATTACATGAACCTCGACTATGCCGGCTGGAACGAGCCCGATTTCGCCGAGCGGGCCGTGAAGCAGATTGAGGAAGGCCACCGCCTTGGCGCCGCCGGATTCAAGGAATACAAGCGGCTGGGGCTGTTTCTTAGAGATGCCAAGGGCAAGCTGCTCAAGATTGACGATCCGAAGCTCGACGCGATGTGGGAGCGCTGCGGCGAGCTGCACATGCCGGTGTCCATTCACGTCGCCGACCCGAAGGCATTCTGGTCGCCTTACGACTCGACGAACGAGCGCTGGAAGGAATTAAAAGACCATCCGAGCTGGTGGTTTGGCGACACGAACAAATTTCCGCCGCGCATGGAAATTCTCACCGCGCTCGATCGCGTGATCACGCGCCATCCGAAAACGAAATTCGTCTGCGTTCATTTTGCCAACAACGCGGAGGACCTCGATTGGGTTGAGCAGGCGCTCGACCGTCATCCGAACATGAACGCCGATCTCGCCGCGCGCATCCCGGAAATTGGCCGCCACGATCCTGAAAAAGTGCGACGGCTTTTCTTGAAACACCAGGACCGCATCTTCTTCGCCACGGACTTTCAGGTTTACAACAAGCTCATTCTCGGCAGCAGCGGGAACGAACCGCCGCCCACTGACGCCGACGCGGAAGTGTTCTTCGCCAAGGAATGGCGCTGGCTCGAGACGCGCGACAAGCACTGGCCGCACATGACACCCATTCAAGGCGATTGGACGATCAGTTCCATCGGCTTGCCCGCGAACGTGCTGCGGAAAATTTATTTTGACAACACCCGCAGGCTGCTGGCCCGCTCATTACCGTTGCCGGTCGTCCGCGCGCGGCACATCAGCCAGGATTTCCAACCGAACGGCGAGCTCGACGAAGCCGTCTGGCAAATGGCGAAACCCGTCGTGATGGAATACTCATCCGGCGACTACTCCGCGCGGCCGGACATGGCCACCACCATTCGCGTCCTTTGGTCAAACGACTCGCTCTATCTCGCGTGCGAGTGTCCATACACGAAACTCACTGTGTTCGATCCGCCGCAGCCGGAGGCCGAACGCTTCGACATGGAAAAAAAGGGCGTGAGTCTGTGGGATCGCGATGTTGTTGAGGCTTTCATCGCCAACGATTCATCAAACTTGAAGCACTACGCGGAACTACAAGTCGCGCCGACGAATGAGAAACTGGATTTGCTCCTCGACCTGCCAAAGCGCGATTTTCCCTGGAGCAGCGGCTTTCAAACCGCCGTGAAAGTGGACAAGAAAGCCCGGCGCTGGACGTGCGAAATTCGCATCCCGCTCAAGTCTCTTTCATCGGACAAGCCGAAGGCTGGCACTCAATGGCGGCTGAATTTCTTCCGCTGCGACCAGGCCAACAAAGCGTTCCTCGCGTGGAGCCCGGCGCTGACCGGCAGTTTTCACACGCCGGAGAAGTTCGGCGTGCTGGAATTTGTGGAATATTAGCTGCAAATTTACGGCCTATCTCGGTTAACGCATTCG
>CAZNOE010000085.1:0-8611 GCA_964574525.1 uncultured Bifidobacteriaceae bacterium | reverse complement strand
TCGGCAAATTGGCGAGTCCAGAAGAATTTGCCAGGAAGCCGGGTGGGCTGTTACAGCCGACAAAGGCGGCAAATCGGCTGGGCTTCACGGCTTCTTGAAATACAACTCCTGCACGTTCCACGTCACGCGGTAGGGCGTGAGCACGGACGGACGGACGTTGGCGAGGTCGGGTCGGACGGCGGCGAAATGAAACGGCGATACGGTGTAGATCATCGGCAATTCCTCGGCCAGGATCGCCTGCACTTCGTCGAAATATTTTTTGCGCTCTGTAAAATCCAGCGTCCGCATCTGCGCGTCCATCAGCGAGTCAATTCGCGCTTCCCAGTCGGACGCCGGCGTCTTCTGGTTTGGAAACCATTGATGCATCGGCTCGGCGGACTTGAGCACATTCGCCTGCGACGCCGGGTCCGTCCCGCCGCCGCCCAGACCCATGAGAATGCATTCGTAATCGAACGTGTCGTTGATTCGTCTGGTCAGCGAGGGAAAATCCACGAGCTGAAAATCCACCTTCATGCCCAGCTTGCGCAGATCTTCGGCGATGAAACCCGCGCAGCGTTCGCGCGAGGGATTGGCGCTGTTGGAATTGAAAGTGATCTCCACCTTCGTGCCGCCCG
This sequence comes from uncultured Bifidobacteriaceae bacterium, assembly GCA_964574525.1. GTDB lineage: Bacteria > Verrucomicrobiota > Verrucomicrobiia > Limisphaerales > JADLHS01 > WYBW01. The sequence goes on along the minus strand of CAZNOE010000085.1, from coordinate 7,997 downwards.
CGTCTTCGAGCACGCCGTCGCCATCGCGGTCCTGCAGGCCGATTTCAGCCAGCAGCGCACGCGCGCGCGCCAGGTCATACGCGAAACGCGGCACGTTTAGATTGTTCCACTTCTGATTCTCGCCGGAAAAAAGGGCGTAAATGGGCTGGGCGCGTCCCCCATAGACCTCGCGCACCAATCGCTCGCGGTCAATCGCGCACGAAACCGCCTGACGAAATTTCTTGTTCCGAAACCAATTGAGCCTGGTCGGGTCCACAAGGGGCTTTCCGGCGGCGTTCAGGTTCGTGTTCAGGTTGAACCACAAGAAATCGCGCTCCGTTCCGACGCCAAGTTCGATGAGCCGCGATCTGCCGCTGGCGGCCGCGCTTTTGATTTGTGCGTAATCGTCCGGACGGCCCGCCTCGAAAACGTCGCACTTGCCGCCGAGGAACAGAAGGGCCGCCGCGCCACTGCTGCTCGTGGCAGTCAACTGGACTTCATCGAAATGCGGCAGGCGGCGGTTTTGCTTGTCCACCTCCCAGTACTGAGGATTGCGTTCGAGCAGGACCATTTTGCCCGGCAGATACTCCTTAACGCGGAACGGCCCGGAACCAACGATCTTGTTGGGGCGAGTTTGAAAGCTATAGACCGCAGGAAACGGCCGATCGCGCCTGGCTGGCCTGATGATGTGTTCCGGGAGAATCGGCACGCCGCCGAAAAATTCGATGAAGGGTGCAAAGACTCCCGGCGTCACCACGCGCACGGTCTGGGCATCCACTTTCGTCACGGAAAATGGTTTCCCGTCCACACGGAAAAGGTCGTACGTGAGCTGATTCAGTTGCGGATTGTACATGATTTCATTCCAGGTGAAGACCACGTCGGCGGCTGTGAGCGGCTGACCATCGCTCCAGCGCAAGCCGGGCCGCAATTTGAAGGTCCACGTCTTTTGGTCTGACTCCACGCTCCAGGATTCGGCCAGGCCAGGGCCTGGTTCCTGGGTAACCAGATCCATGGCCACCAGTGGGGCAAAGATCATGCGAACCATTTGATCCGATGCCGCGTCGGTGGCGAGCAACGGATTGAAGGTCCGCGGCGAGCCTACGGTGGCGAGGGAGAGCCGGTCAGGTTTTTTCCCGCACCCCGAAGCGAACCAGAGCACGGCTGGAAAAACGAGGAGCAGGCAGCGAAAGGTGTTCATGCGATTTCAGGACGGAGATAGCGGATTTCTCGGTTCGCGGCAAGGATGCACCCGTGACTTCACCTTCGTCCTTAAGAACGTTTTCTCCGGCTTTCCGAAGGCGAGGACGAGGACGAGAACGACGACGAGGACGAAGTTGTCAATATCCGAAGAGCATTTGCCACCCGCGCCACCGATTGGAATTTTCCGGGTCGAGCAACCTTTCTCGCGCATGTGCCAGATCCACCTGCAACAACACGCCAACGCTATGAGCGCCACGGCCCCGGGTGCGAATGGCGTCTATTCCATAGCCGTACGAAATCATGATTTTCGTCGTGTCCCGGGGCGAGCGATAAAGAATTCCCGCCCCCACGCCGCTGTGCCAACGACCCGGTTGTGCCGTACCGGGCAGATAATCTACACCCGCCGTTGCCGCGGTAGCACCCACGCTCCAACGGCCCTTCGCATCCAACGGCAAAAGATAATTGCCGCCGGCGAGCACGAATCGCTTCGCGCTGAGTTCCTGGTAATAGTATCCCGGCAACGAGAGCGGGAATTCCGCAGCCAGCGGCAGCAGCGCGCCCAGTCGGTACGCGCTGAACCGGTCGGCATCAATGCTCGTGCCCGCTTTCAGGCTTAAGTAGAAACTGTGCTTCGATTCCGGCAGCGTGTAAGCCAGCAACCCCTGCGCCCAGAACAGATGCGAACTGGACTGTACGCGCCGGTCGCCGGCAAAACCGTACGCGCCCGACGGCGTGCGAAACATACCTTCATACCACGCTGATAATTCCATCGCCAGCGACGGGAAGGGCGTCGGTTCGACTCCGCCCCAGCGTAATCCGGTCCGCACGCTGAACGTGGTGCGGTCGTCCGGTATCTGGAACGCGGGATCGGTTTCGTCGTCCCGTGCGTACCACGAGCGATGCACGATGCCGCGCACGACAAGATTGAGCGGGATTTGCCGCTGGGGATTGAACAGATGATACAGGCTCAGCGACGCCTCCCCGTTATGGCCTGTAAATGATTCGTTCGGGAGAAACTTGCCGCCCCGTATTTCCGAATAGCTGTCCGCAAAACCTCCGCCTGCCAGGCCGATCCCCAAGTCAGTATTCTCACCCAGCGCGTGACTGATCCCGAGTTCAGAGTCCAGATAAACTGGCGCCAACGCCAGACGCAGCGTGAGGTTGGTGCGGAGAAAACCGGGAGCGTTGTGGTAATAAAATGCGTAGCCCGCGAGCGGCGCGTGTCCCTGAAACGCTGAGTTGTAACCCAACTGGATGAGATCGCGATTGACGGGATCGATCTGCGCGGAAACAACCAACGGGATGAGTGACACCAGCAGAGAGTAGCGCACCCGATTTATCATGGCTGCGTTTCCTATAGAATAGCCGCGTGGTCAGCAAGCGGATTCAATTTGATGTGCGTCGGCCTCATTCCGCGGCAAATCTTCAGGCTATCGCCTGGCCCGGCGGCTTTTCTTTGTGCCAGTGAGTGTTCTGCCCGTAAGCATGGGCGATCCGCAGAATTGTTTGTTCGCCGAACGGTTTGCCCAGCAGTTGCAGGCCAATGGGAAGTTTCGGTTGAGGGTTGAGGGTTGAGGGTTGAGAGCCGGTGAAGCCGCAGGGGATGCTGATGCCGCAGTTGCCGACGAGGTTGGCCGAGATGGTGAAAATGTCCGCCAGATACATTTGCAGCGGATCGTCGGCCTTCTCCCCAATCTTGAACGCCGCCGTCGGCGAAGTTGGTGTGACGAGCGCGTCCACTTTTTCAAACGCCTTCAGAAAATCCTGCCGGATGAGCGTGCGGACTTTTTGCGCCCGCAAATAATAGGCATCGTAGTAACCGCTGCTGAGCACGTAAGTGCCCAGGATGATGCGGCGTTTGACTTCCGCGCCGAAACCGGCCCCGCGGGTCCTCGAGTAAAGCTCGGTCGGATCCGCCCCCTCCACGCGCAGGCCGTAACGGATGCCGTCGAAGCGTGCCAGATTCGCCGAGGCCTCCGCGGTAGCGATGATGTAGTAGGCCGCGATGGCGTAATCGGTATGCGGCAGCGAAACCTCGACAATTTCCGCCCCTAGTTTTGCGAGTTGTTGCACCGCAGCCTCGATGGCCCGCTTCACTTCCACGTCAAGCCCGCCGACCATGTATTCCTTCGGCAAGCCGAGCTTCAGTCCTTTGATGTCGCCGGTCAGGCTGGCAACGTAATTCGGCACGAGCTGCGGCACGCTCGTCGAATCGCGCAGATCGTGCCCGGCGATGACGCCAAGCACCGTGGCCGCGTCATGCACGTCCTTGGCGAGACAACCAATTTGATCCAGCGATGAAGCGTAAGCCACCAAGCCGTATCGCGACACGCGGCCGTAACTGGGCTTGAGTCCAACGCAACCAGACAACGCCGCCGGTTGGCGCACTGAGCCACCGGTGTCCGAACCGAGCGCGGCGATGACTTCGTCCGCTACCACAGCCGCAGCCGATCCGCCGGATGAACCGCCGGGAATGCGCGTCGTGTCCCACGGATTGCGCGTAACCTGGAAGGCGGAGTTCTCCGTCGAACTGCCCATCGCGAATTCATCCATGTTAAGCCGGCCAAAGACAATCGCACCGGCGGCCCTGAGTTTTTCAATGACGGTCGCGTCATACGGCGAGACAAACTTGCCGAGTATTTTCGAACCGCAGTTGAGCGCCTGGCCTTTAACCGCGATAACGTCCTTGGTGGCCATGGGCACGCCAAGCAGCGGTTTCTGCGAATGCGTGGCACCCGCGGCGAGCGCCTTATCCGCTGCGTCAGCTTGTGCGAGCGCGTCCGCGGCGTCATAGCTCAGGAACGCGCGAATCTGGCCGTCCACGCGCTGGATCTGGTCGAGGCACGACTGCATAGCTTCGCGTGTGGAGACTTCCCGTTTGCCCAGCTTCGCGGTGAGTTCAGAGATGGTTAGTCGGTTCAACATCGAGCGGCGAGAAGTTGGCGAACGCCGCCGCAAAAGGCAAAATCAAACTTCCCGCTTGCCTGCCAAGTCTGTGATTCGCCAACATCGCGGGACTTTCGGGAAACCATGCGCACACTCATCAAACACGTCCTGGCCTCCACTGAATCCACAGACGCCGTCACGGTCAAAGGCTGGGTCCGCACCCGGCGCGACGCGAAAGGCTTCTCGTTCCTGGAACTCAACGACGGGTCGTGTCTCGCCAACGTTCAGGTCGTCGTGGATGCCGGCACCCCCGGTTCGGAGAATCTTGCGCACTTCACAACCGGCGCGTCGGCGGTGGTCGAGGGCAAGCTTGTGCCGTCACCGGCGCAGGGACAGAAATGGGAATTACGAGCTAGCCGGATTGAACTTGTCGGTGTGGCGGACGCCAACTATCCGCTCCAGAAGAAGGGCCACACGCTCGAGTTTCTACGCACTATCGCTCACCTGCGACCGCGCTCGAATCTGTTCGGCGCCATGTTCCGGACGCGCAGCAGGCTCGCGTTCGCCGTGCACGAGTTTTTCCAGAGCCGCGATTTCGTTTACGTCCACACGCCGATCATCACGGCAAGCGATTGCGAGGGCGCGGGTGAGATGTTTCGCGTGACGACGCTCAAAGGCAAACCGGATGAGAAACCGGAAGCGGATTTTTTCGGCAAGCCGACTTACCTGACCGTGAGCGGGCAACTCGAAGGCGAAACGTTTGCCTGCGCGTTGTCGAACATTTACACGTTTGGCCCGACGTTTCGCGCGGAGAACTCAAACACTGCGCGCCACGCCGCCGAGTTCTGGATGATCGAGCCGGAGATGGCGTTCTGCGATTTGCCAGCCGACATGGACCTGGCGGAAGAGTTCGTCAAGGCGATAGCGTGTTACACGCTGGAGCACTGCGCCGAGGACCTCGCGCTGTTCGCCAAGTTCGTGGACAAGGGCGTGAACGAGCGTTTGAAGTTCGTGGTGGAGCGACCGTTCGTCCGCGTGCCCTACGCTGAGGCGGTCGAGATTTTGAAGAAATCAGGCAAGCAGTTCGAATTTCCCGTGGACTACGGCCAGAATCTCCAATCCGAGCACGAACGCTTCCTGACGGAGGAACATTTCAAATCGCCAACGACCGTCTTCAACTATCCGCGCAAGATCAAACCGTTCTACATGCGCCAGAACGACGACGGCAAAACCGTGACGGCGATGGACGTGCTCGTGCCGGGAATTGGAGAAATCATCGGCGGCGCGCAACGCGAAGAAAGGCTTGAGCAACTCATCGGGAACATGAAGTTCCACAAGCTGAACGAGAAAGATTACTGGTGGTATTCCGACCTGCGGAAATACGGCACCGTACCGCACGCGGGCTTCGGCCTGGGCTTCGAGCGACTGCTGATGTTCCTCACCGGCGTCTCGAACATACGCGACGTGATTCCCTTCGCGCGCACGCCGGGGAACGCGGAGTTCTGAAGCGGAAGTAGGGATGACGCGGCAATCCACGGGACTTCGCAATCAACCAGCGCTATTCATTGACTGCCGCGCTTGCCAATGCTTCTTCCGGCGGCTCTGGCTCGTTTGTGCCGCCGAATTCCATGAGGCTTTGACTTCCGTTTGCCTTTTCCTGTTTTTCCTGAGGCGGCGCGTTTTTTTTTAGACCAAATAGCCCCTCCAGTGCCGTCCTCGCCTTAGTTTTGGTGAAAGCTTCCCGCAGCGCGTTAAAATAAACCATCGTCCAGTTATCCTTCTCGAAATGTTCGCAAAACAGCGGCGACTTCATCTTTCGCTGGTAATCATTCTCGCGTTCTTCAGGAATGACCATTGTCTTCGGAACAGTGGCGGGAAGGTTTGAACCGCGTTGCAAGCCGCTCGTCATCGTGGTTGTTGATTCGACTTCGAACGCGCGCACAACGTCATTGCCATTGAGCCACAGCAAATCCATGTCGAGGACAGGCCGAAGATTTTTAACGCCCTTCAAGGCACTTGGTTTTGCTGTGACCAAATCGCGCAAGTGAACTTCTTCAACCAATCCACTCACGGTTTCTCGTTGTTCACGCTGGCCAATCCAAATTTCATGTCCTCGCGCTTCGCCGATTTTTGCAAGCAACGCAATGAGTTCGCTGTGTCGAGTTAAGTGGATACGGATTTCTTCTTTCAGCATCCATGCGGCGGACGGGCCAGTGCCTACTATGCGGCCATAAATCTCCAATGCCTCGGTGATGCTCGTGCTGTCGGACGTAAGAGAGTTGGGGAATTCCCGTGCGACAATGTCCCAAACTTCCGTGAACGTGACGCGGCCCTTTTCGTGCAAACATCTAAAGACTGTTTCCTCGACGCGCTCCGTGAGCGGCACAGCTTCAAGCCTCGCCGCAAACGCTTTGTCGGCGAACCACCAAAGCCTGCCCGAAGCACCGCCAAGTTTCGCTTCAATCAGATCGAACTCCTTGCCAACGCTCTCTTCCAAGACAGTCTTCACGTCCAGACCGGTTTTGAGCGTGCCGAACAAGCCGCGTTTCGCCAGCACCGGGTCAACTTGGTTGATGAGAATCGTGTAAGGCGTCGGCTCAGCACGGCTGGCGATGACTTCGCGACAGGTTTCGATGACGATGCGGCGGAAGCGATCTTCGCTGACTTCTTCCATGGGCCGGGTTGGATGCGCGGTTTTGACAAAACGAAGATAGAAATCGCCTTGTGCGCTGCCAAATGGTTGCAACATCGCTTTTGCCGAAACCTGCCCGAGCGGTTGATGATGAATGTGCTCGTAATCAAAGCCCGAAAACACGCCGGCGCGCACCGTCGCGTTACGAACCATAAACGTCGGATTGTGAAACGTCAGGGTCAGGCAACGTTCAGGCCGCAAAACTTTGTGGAAACCCTGAAAGCTGCTGTTGAGAAGCGCGTAGTAAACATCAAAGGGCTTCTTCTGTCGCTCGTTGCGAACTATTTCATGCGTCACGATGTTTTCGGTGTAGCGATAGTCTGCTTTCAACCATGCGTTCCAAAGATAGGAAAGCTCGCCATACTGAATGGACGCATCGTAAGGCGGGTCAGTGAAAATATAGTCCACGGATTCTTCCGGCATCTTCTTCATCAACTCCACACAATCATCCGTGACGACGGCGATGTCGGCTTCACCGGCCAGAACTTTGCGCCAATCGTCTGTCACTCTTACGTCTCTTAGAAGTTCATTGGATTCGTTCTTAGCCTTGATGATTCCTTGGTGGCCGGTCACCGCGCTTTCAAATTTTTCCCAGACGTTCGCCTCCAGATAACGCGGCGTAGCCCAATAACTGTGTTGACTCCAAGTGGAACTAAAGGCCGTTTGGTGATTGCCTTCACCTGCCTCAAGCGCGGGGCACATCCGCGTGCAGAGATGAATCATTGAAGTGAACGCGCCCAGAAGAAATTTTCGGAGTTGTGGACTGGCTTCCCGTTCGATGGCTTCGTAAAGCATCGCAACCGCGCGCAGGTTGCGTTTCGTGAAAAGCTGGTCAAGCGAATCGAAACGTTCTTTCTTCATGAAAGGTGTTCCGTCATCGTAGTAAAGTCGGTTCTTTGGATACCACTCCTTGATGCGCTTGCCCTCGAGTTCGGCCAGAGCCTCGAGATCTTTCTTCTTCGGTTTGCAGCCGGTTTCGCAACGGTGTTCGCAGTGCGGACAGCTTTTGTAGCGGACTTCTACAAGCTCATCGCCTTCACGCACGCAGCAATCCGCGACCAGCGGCTTGCTGCATTTCAAACAGCGGACGGTATAGAGTTCGGTGACGGGCTTTTGCACCCGCTCGCGCACACGCTCGAATGCTTCAAGGAGTTTAAGAGTGTTGACTGGACGCAACGTCAGTTCTGTGATGTGGCTGGCGACAGGATTGAGATCGCAAACAATCGCGCGACGTTTGCTG
>CAZNOE010000084.1:0-13912 GCA_964574525.1 uncultured Bifidobacteriaceae bacterium | reverse complement strand
AGCCGATTGCCTCCGGCGGGACGTTGGCGGTCAAGTTGCCCCGCCGCAGCGTGGCGTCCCACGCCGAATCAATGTCCAGCGAGGCCGGGCCTTCCAGCACCACCCGCGCGCCGGAATCGAAGGTGATTTCCGCGAGGCCCCGCGCGAGTTCGATGCGTTGACCGCGCGCCAGCGGCGCGTTCGGCTGAACGGTACCGGCCACCCACGCGCAATCTTTCGACGCAGTGAGCCGCGCGACAAATTCCTCCGGCTGGGGCTTGATGACAACCGAATCATTTTTTGCCGGGCCGCCGATCCAGAACAAGAGCGCCACGGACGCGGCGATGGCCAGGCCGCCGAGCCACAAGGAAAATGACGACGCAATGTTCGACTGCGGCGCGCGCGCGACTTCCATTTCGTCCGACTGCATCTCGCTCGCGTAATGGTAAAGGCTGGCGGAAAGTCCGAGCGCGCAGACGTAAAACTGCCGCGCCTCGTCCGATGAGGCCAGCATTTCAGACAGCCGCGTCTTTTGCGCTTCGGCGAGTGTGTCGTCCAGCAGTGCGTTGCAGAGTTCGTTCAACTCCAGAATTTCCGGGTCGGTCAAGTTCATGACGTGCCTCCGGGGGCGAGTTGATGAGTCACACAATCGAGCAGCAATTTGCGGAGTCGCGTCAAGGCTTTGTAGGCGGCTTCGAGCGACCGGCCGGAACGGCGCGCGGCTTCCTCCACGCCACAGCCCGGTTCGTAGCGGGTCAGCAACAGTTCACGGTCGCGCGGATGCAGCTTGCGCAAGCAGTCGGCCAAGGCGACGTGGCGATCATCCAGTTCCTCATGCATCGCCGCCGCTGTTTGAGCGAGGGCGTCCACGATCTCCTGGTTGAAGATCAACTTGGAACGCGCAAATTTCTGGCGTGCGTAGCGGATACGCCAATAGGCAATCTGACACGCCCAGGCAACGAAGTCAGTGCCCTCCCGAAACTGGTCAAATTTTTCGCAGATGATAAGACTCGTTTCCTGCAACAAGTCCTCGGCATCCGCCCGATGAGGAACCAATGTGTAGATGTAGCCGAAGATTTGCCGTTGATGCCGGGTCATCAGCGCCATCAGGCGTTTGCGGCTCTCGGTTTCGTTTTGCGGATCGTTGTCCATGCAATCAAAGAGTCACCAGCTAATAGCGCGGGGACTGCGAATTAAGACAGAAGAACCCACTCATCGGCGCGCGGTTTCAACCTACTCGGACTTCTCCGCCATCCACACATTGCGGAACTGAAGCGGCACACCGTGGTCCTGCAACATCAGCGGGCCGGTCGGGGCTTCGCCCAGACGCGACGCCGCGCCCTTCGGCGGATTGAGTTCCATTTCCTTATAGATTAGCGCGCCGTTGAGCACGACCGTGGCTCGGGCACTGGAAACTTTCTTGCCGTCGGCATCGAAACGCGGCGCGCGAAACTCAACGTCCAGTGTCTGCCACTCCAGCGGCGGACGCGACGCGCGCACGCGGGGCTTTTCGGTTGTGCAATTGTCCAGCCCGGCGCAGGCCGTGCCGTCGAGGCTGCCGTACGTTTCGTTGATGTTCACCTCGTAGCGCGTCTGGAGAAAAACCCCGCTGTTGGTCGGCTTACCTAGCGTGCGGAACTCAACGTGGATTTTGCCGTCGCCGAACTTCCGTTCGGAAATGATGCAGTCGGAGTTGGGCACAACTTCCATCCCACCACCTTCGACCAGTTTCCACGGCGCGGGGCCGTCCTCCGTCAGCCACTCCTTGCCCTTCTTCTTCGCCCACGCGTCGAGATTGTGGCCGTCGAAAAGAACCACCGCGCCTTTGGGCGGTGGTGCGTCGAGCGTGGGCGACGGGCGTGAGACATGCGTGAGATCAAAACCCTCTCCGTCCTTCTTCCCGATGAAATGTTTCCCCTCAATGATTCCCGACCAGCCGCCACCGAACAACGTGACGCGATCGTCACGGCGTGTCCCGCGAAGCGTGGCGACATGATTGCTCTCCGCGTCGAATTGGCGAAGGAGGTTCGCCTGAAAATCTCCGTGCTCGTCCAGAAGGACCTGCGCCACGTAACCGCCCGGCTTCGCGCCCTGCCAGTCGCCAACGAGCGGGTCGGCGGTGGCGGCGACGAACTTGACCGGATGTTCTTCCGCGCCGGACAACGGAAGGGTAAGTGCGCAAAGTGCCGCGAGGACGGCGAGAATTTTCATGGAAGACGCTGGATGAGAGTCACGCCGTCTGTCCCAAGGCTTGCTGGAATTCTTCCAGAAACTTCGGCACGACCTTGAACGGATCGTATTCCGTTCCCGGCGACGAAAGTGTTTCGATGGGCAGATAGCCGCGATAGCCCGCCGAACGGATGATGCGGACGAGCTTTTTCAGATCGGTGCGCACTTCGCTGCCCGCGCCGACGGGGCTTTGCTTGATCTGCCAGTTCACCGCAAACGGCGCCACGGCAGCCATGTCCGCGTAAGGATCGTCAGACTTGTAGTAGCCGGTGTCCACGATGGGCCCGCACCAGTCAGAGTTCACCCGCTTGATGAGGCTCAAGTGGTTTTCGCTCGTCCGAAGAAAATCGCCGTGGTTCTGAACACCGATGATGACGCCGAATGCTTTTCCGTGCTCGGCACATTCCTTCAAGTTTTCCGCAATCCACTCCTCGACTTGTTCGCGCTTGAAGCCGACGGCCACTGTCTCCCAGCTTTGGGCTCTCATTTGCGTATCGGCGAACACCCGCAACACGGGCGCGCCGAGCCGAGCCGCGACCTCGACCCATTCCTTGATGTGCTGCACGTCAGCGGCGCGGTTGTCCTTGTCCGGCACGGTGAAATTGTTTCGCACGCCCGTGCCGCTGATGCCGATGCCGGCGTCAAACGCTTTGCGCTTGAGATTGTTCACATACTCGTTTGCGGGCACCTTGGGATAGCCGGGAAAGAAATATCCCGTGGCATCGAGTCCATCGAAATTATGTTTGGCGCAAAACTCGACGAGATCGAACAGCGATACGCCCGGGCCGCGGCCTTTGACGTGGTCGTTGAGCAGCTTGCTGAACGAGTAAGCGTTGAGAGCGACTTTGAGCCGGGGGCCGCCGCTGCGCTTGATGGGTTCGAGGGCCGAGGCAGGAGTGCCGGGGAGACTCAAGCCAGTCGCGACACAAAGCGGCAGGAGCGACGCTCTTTTCAGAAAGTCCCGGCGGCGAAGTTGATTGTGCATGATGGATTCACTGGCAGCGATGGCGGTTCGTGCGGAAACTATTTGTCCGTTTTCGGTTTGTCGGTGTCGCCCTCTTTCCTGGCTTTGCCGTCATCGGCGGTCTTGGTCTTTTCCGCATCCTTCTTTTTGCCTTTGGCGCTGCCTTCCTTGGCCTTGCCGCTGCCGGGTTTGATGGAATCCAACTCCGCGTCGCTTAGTTTGCCATCGCCATCTTTGTCGAACGCCTTGAGGTCGGCGCCCTTGTCCTTGGCGTAGTTCTCCTGAATGGTTTTCTTCTCGTCCGCGTCCAGAACGCCGTTTTTGTTCTTGTCGTATTTGGCGAGGAGCTTGGCCTTCTTGCCGTCGGCCTTGGCGGCCAGCACACTCGCCGGCATCATCAGACCCACGGCGCACAGACCAATGGCGATCAGGAAAATCTTCTTCATGATGTTTCTTTCGATTTGTTTTTAGGCTCAACGACACGCCGACTGTCCGTGGCAGTGGATTTCCCGGACGGAAGAAAGTGTCGTCACTACGTAATAGCCGCGCAATGCCGAATTAGGACAGGCGGATCAAGACCACTTTCGAGCGGCGAAACAGGAGGCTGCTCGTGGAAGTGATTCGTTTGAGCGTGTCCTAATCCGCGGAGGAAGTGCTATTACTCTGACGAAGCCGTGCAATCAGAAGGCGCGGTGTTGTTGGCAGATAATCGGAAACACGAACCCAAGAGATTGTATGAAAAAAACCTGGATCGTCGCTTTGAGTTTTTGCTTCGCAGCCCTCGGCTACGGTCAAACGACCATCGCACAATGGACTTTTGAAACCAGCATTCCAGCCGGTACGCCGGGCGCTGGTATTTGGATCACCAACCTTGCCGCCGAAATCGGCAGTGGAACAGCTTCCGGGCTGCACGCTGGCGCCGCGACTTACAGCAATCCGTCCGGCAACGGTTCGGTGGAATCCTTCAGTTCCACTGTTTGGGCCGTGGGCGATCTTTTCCAGTTTGTCGCAAGGACCGTTGGGCAAACCAAGATTGGCGTTTCTTTTGATCACACCAGCAGCACGAGCGGACCGGGTTTCTTCAATCTCGACTACAGCACCGACGGCAGCAGTTTTACCACCTTTGTGAGTAGTTTCATCGTCGCCTCGAACGCCGCTCCGAATCCCGTGTGGAATGGCACTACGTCCAGTTCGATTTATTCCTACTTTTTCGATTTGAGTTCGGTCACCGCCCTCAACAATGCGCCGACGGCTTATTTCCGGTTGGTGGACAGTTCCACGCTGAGTTCCGGCGGAGGCACTCCATCCGCCGCTGGCTCAAGCCGCGTTGATAATTTCGCCATCCTGGCCAACGTGCCCGAGCCTTCTACGATCGTACTACTGTCGCTCGGCGGATTGTTGACCCTGTTTTCAATCCGGCGCAGACGCTGATCGAGATAGTGTTTGATGAAGCAGAAGGGCCGGTGAAAGCCGGCCCTTTACTTTTACCGCGTCGCCAGCGGAGGCAAACCCACTGCTCCCACTTCAGCGTGGGTCAGAGTTTCCCAAACCATGTGGTGATTGACGCCGGTGGGCCGATTCGTCGGCAGGACCGCCGCGATTTTTGGCAGACTGTGGCCAAGCCGGTTGTGGAAATGGTTGTAGGCGATTTCCCAGGTGGGATGTTTGTTGAACTCCAGATTCTTCGGCACGGGCGCGTTGTTCGGCGCGAGAAACTGGGCCTGATATTCGAGCGCGGCCATTATTCGTTTGCCTTGTTCGGCATAAAGATCAACGCCCTGCTGCCGCGCGGTCTCGGCGGCGTTCACCATTGCGGAGAGGGCCATGTTCGCGTGGCCGGAGTCGCGGCAGCTTTCCTGCAACAGCCCGTCCACCAGCGGCGTCGTGTAACCCTTGTTTCCCCAAATCGCCATGTCGCAGCCCGCGGGCTTCACCGGCACCGGGCCGTCGGTGGACAAATAAATGTAAGCCGGCGCGCGGCCCCGCCACATTTTGACGCCCGCGTCGAAGGTGGCCCGGTCGTCGTTGAACACGCCGATGTTGATCAACGCCTCGCTCATGGAAAGTTCCTTGTTGCCGTTCTCGCATGAGCCGTCGGCGAGCGACGGCACGTATTGAGTCGTGAGCATGTTTTTGAATCTCGCGATGTCCGCCTCCGGCCAGCCGGCGTCGGAGTAGCGTATGATTTCCGCCGCGCGCGGCCAGACCTCGGCGCACCAGGCGGCCTGCACCGGGCCGTTGGCGAGTTTGTGGCCGCCGGTGAGCGTGCTTGACCAGGCGTTCATGATCTTGATCGCGTTCGCGGCGTAGGTTTTGTTCCTGGAGAAATACCAAAGCAGCGCCTGCGTGTAGGCGGCTTCGCTGTCGCGTTGTTCATCCTTACAACCCAGATCGGGATTGGAACGAGGCCCGCACTCGCACGTCTGCCACGGCTTGGGTGTGTAATCCACCGCGCCCAACGCGCTCGCTTTCGCCGTCTCGAAAGCGGATTTCCACGGCTCTGCGCCCGCCGCCAATTTGCCCTTGATGAAATCCAACTGCGTCCGATTGACGAGAACTCCAGGGTGATGGAAGCCGGTCTTGGAAGCAATTGCCGGCCCCGAAGTCTGCGCGGAATTATTGGTCTCGGCGGCGCAAGAAGCCAAGACGAACGTGGTGCTGATGACAAGGCACAGGAGCGGACGGAGGAATGACTTCATAGGAATAAGAGAACGCCTTTTCATTTGTAGTACGGCCCGAGTTCCTCAACCAGCTTCGTCTTAAGTTCAGTGAAATCCACCGGCCCGTTTTTGCGGTAGATGATTTTACCGCCGGGCGCGATGACGACGGTGTGCGGCACAGGGCCGGGCGCGGCGGCATCGAGCGTTTCCATCAACGCCTCGATCTTCACGCCGGAGAAAAGATAATTGTTGGCCGTGCGGCCCTCGGCTTTGAGCGAGCGCTTCACGCGGTTCGGAACGGCGACGTGCTGCTTCTCCAAAAACGTTTTCACCTTCGCTTCGTCCTTCGGGTCGTCCACGCTGATCGTGATCAACTCGAAATCGCGATTCCCCAGCCGGCGCGAGAGCGAAACAAAGCCGGGAAACTCCGCGACGCACGGCGCGCACCACGTCGCCCAGACGTTGACGAGCCGCAGTTTCTTCGTGTCGTTGCGCGCGAGCTTCGCGACGGCGGCCGCGTCAATCGTCTCCACTTCCACCGGCGCGCTTTTCCACTGTTCCTCGATCTGGACGATCTCGGCCTTGTGCTCAAGCCATTTGGTCGAACAGCCGACCGGCTTCGTCACCTCGACAGGCACAGGCTTGCCGGCGAGTAACGCCTCCACCGCGTTGCGCGTGTCGGGCGACGTGACCGTGGCGGGATCGGAAAGCCGCGAATCATCGAACCGCCCCATGTAGCGCAGCCGGCGCTCGCGGTCGAAAAGGAAAACGTGCGGCGTGGCGAGACAGCCGTAAGCCTTGGCCGTGGCTTGCGTGTCGCCATCGTAGAGATAGGGAAACGTGAAGCCCTTCTCCGTCGCGTAAAGTTTCATTTCGTCGAAGCTGTCGTTGTATTTGCTGTAGCCGCGTTCATCAATGCGGACGGCGTCGGGATGATTGGGATTGATGGCCACGACCGCGAGGCCGCGCGATTTCATTTCGGCGGCCAGCGGCAGGAGGCGGTTTTCGGCGGCGTGCGAATACGGACAATGGTTCGACAGAAAAACCACCATCAACACGGCGGCGTCCTTGAAATCGGGGAGCTTGTAGTTTGTCCCATCTACGCCCCGCAGCGAGAAAGCCGGCGCAGAATCGCCGATTTTGAGTTGGTGAACATCTGGGGGAAGGCCGGCTTCATCGCCGGTTGATGCCGCGCGGCCGCCGCGCTTGGGCGCGTCTTGGGCGAAGCAGGCCATGCAAGTCAGGGCCGCAACAGCGAAGGTAACGCCAAGGCCAAGGGTTTTTCGTCGAGTCACAAGATGGTATGCGTGGTTTGGTCCAGTCGCCATCGTGTAATAGCACGGCCACTTTGAATTGGGACAAGACGGAGGCCTGCGGCACGGTGCGCCGCGCAAAAGCGTTGGAGGGCAAACATTTTTTCCTGTCCTAATTCAAAACCCTGCCGCTATTAAGTTGTTGAACCAATCAAACAGATGTTCAGCAGTCCAACCGTCCCAGGCGACGCTACGGCGTAAAAATTGGAACACACGAGTCCCGCCGGTCAACATCGAATTAATCCGCCATAACTCCAAACGCTTTCGCCGACACCCCCGCCACACGCCAATATGAAAACCCACACCTTTGTATCTGGTGCGCTTGTCACGCTGTCGGTCGTTTGCCTTTTCCCATCGCCGGCGTTTGCACAAGACCTTGTTCTCACGAGCACAAACTACACTCAACACTTCAACGGCATCGGCTCAGGACTGCCCACTGGCTGGAGCGTGAGAACCGCCGCGACGGCAAGCAACCCGGGCACGACAACTACTTTCAACACGCCCGCCGCCGCGTGGAAAGCCGCCACGGCGGGCCAGTTCTCCAACTTCGCCTCTGTCACCAACGACGACGGCAGCATGTTCATCTCGACCGAGGACGCGGGCACGCAAGGCGCGGCCACCAATCGCGCCCCCGGCATCAGGATGGCCAACGCAGTCAACCCCGGCGCGGCGTTCGTCTTGAAAATCCAGGACACGCTCGGTTGCACAAACTTTCTACTCGACTTGGATATTCTGACACTGAACACCAACTCGCGCACTTACAACTGGACCATTGATTGCGCCGTCGGGGCCGCGCCGTCGAGCTTCACCGCGCTGGGAACATTCACGGACACGAACGTGTTTGGCCCCAGTCATGCCGCCTATTCCCTACCGGCCTTCGCCAACAACCAGCCGAACAATCTTTGGATTCGCGTGGCTCTTTTGACGGGTGGCGGCACCGGGGCGCACGATACTTTTGGGATTGATAATGTCACCCTCAATTGGGCCACCGCACCGGTCTCAACCAATCCGCCCTCGATTAACACCCAGCCGCAAAGTCTGACGAACAGCGCCAGCACCACGGCCACGTTTAGCGTCGCGGCTTCCGGTGCCGGCCCGTTGAGCTTTCAATGGCGCAAAGGCGTCGCCAATCTGACCGATGGCGGAAATGTTTCCGGCGCGACCAATTCGGCTTTGATTCTGTCCTCCGTGGTGGCGGCCGATGCCGGCGGTTATTCCGTGCTCATCACCAACTCTTTTGGCTCCATCACCAGCCAGGTGGCGACGCTGACCGTAGTTGACCCCGCCATCATCACTCCGTCTTCGGGCCGAACCAACATCGCCGGGGACAACGCGACGTTCGCCGCGACGTTTGGCGGAACGACTCCGATGAGCTACCAGTGGCGCAAGGAGGGTGCGGATATTCCCGGAGCCTCAGCCGTTTTGTTCAATGTCCTGACCAACAACACGCTTCGACTCACCAACGTGCAAGCCGCCACCCAGGGCGCTTACACGATTGTTGTTTCCAATGCTTCCGGCGTTGTCACGAGCGCAGTGGCGAACCTGACGCTGCTGGCCACGCCGGCCACGCGAATTGGCGCATGGAAATTCAACAGCATCACGCCCGACGCAGACACGGCCACCGGAGATACCGCGCCCACGGTCGGCACCGGCACGGCTGCCGTGGCCGGGACGACCCCGACGTTCCAGCCGGGCACAATTTCCGATCCGGCGTCCTTTGACGGGGACAACTCCGGCTGGAACATCAAGGATTACGCGCCGCAGGGAAATGAAAACAAGCTTCGCGGAGTGCAGTTCAACGTGAGCACCGAGGGTTATCAAAACATCCTGTTGACCTGGGAGCAGATGAACAACGCCCGGTGCAGCCGCTATTCGCGCCTGCAATACACGACCAACGGTGTGGATTACGTGGATCACAACCTCATCGACATGGGCGGCTTGCAAAACAACTACGCGCTAATGACGGCCGATCTGTCCGCCGTTCCCGGTGTCAACAGCAACGCCAACTTCGGCTTCCGCATCGTGGCCGAATTCGAGAGCACCGCCATCGGAAACGCGAACAACAACTATGTGGCGACCGATTCAAGCCAGACGTACGGCAACACCGCCGGTGCGATCCGCTTCGACGCGGTGAACGTGTTTGGTAATTCCGCAGCGGCGACGGTTCCCGTCATCACCCGGATTCTCATCGTGGGCGGCAACGTGCAGATTGATTTCACCGCCGGCGCGGGCGATGCCCCCGGCAACTTCACCCTGCGAAGCGCCGGCACGGTCAATGGAACTTACGACGACGTGGCCTCGACCATCTCCCAGCTAAGTCCGGGCAACTTCCGGGCCGAGCGCGCGCCGTCAGGCTCGCAACAATTCTACCGGGTTCGCCGTTAGTTCGGCCCGACCAAGCGGAACTGCGCGACGAGTCGGCGCCTGCGTTGTCGCGGAATTGAGTTCGCTGAGTTTGACAGTGCCGCAGTTCAAACGAGGCTTCCCCGGTTTCTTCCGTGCTCCGATTCTTTTCGTTGTGCCACGCGCCGCAAACTTGCAGATTGAGCCCGAACGCTGTGAGAACCCTGCACCGATATATCACCCGTGAGATCATCACCTCGCTGCTGGTGACGATGGCGGTCTTCACGTTCGTGTTGCTGCTCGGCAACGTGCTGAAGGAGATTCTCACCTGGCTGATCAACCGTCAGGCCACGCTCGGCCTCGTGGTTGAAGCAGTTGGTTTATTGGTCCCGTTTGTGTGGGTCTTTGCGCTGCCAATGGCCATGTTGACATCGGTGCTGCTGGTCTTCGGCCGGTTCAGCGCCGATCAGGAATTCACCGCGATTCGCGCCAGCGGGATCAGCCTGCTTTCGGTCATCACGCCTGTCCTGCTTCTCAGTTTGCTGCTCTGTGTGGTGAGCGCGCTGGTGAATCTGGAGATCGCCCCCCGGTGTCGTGTTGCCTACGTCAATCTTCGTTTCAAGCTGGGCGCCGGTCTGTCCACGGCCTTGCTGCCCGAAGGGCACTACATCAAGGAGTTTCCCGGCTACGTTTTCTATCTTGGCAAGAACGACAAGGGAAACTTACAAGACGTGAGGGTTCTCCAATTGGAACACGAAACAAACATGCCCAGGACGATTTTTGCTCCGCGCGGCAAACTCGTCACGGACGTGCCGAATAAACAAATGATCCTCCATCTCTACGACGCAACCAGCGTCGCTTTGGATAACAATCGTGTCACGATTAGTTCAGCAGATTGCGAGTTGCCGCCGCTTAACCTCTCGCCGAACTCGAAAGCCGATCAGAAACCCGGTCTTCGCGATATGACTTTCTTTCAATTGCAGGACGAATTGAGCGATTTGGAGAACCACTTCCATTCATCACCGGCGGGGCACAGCTCTTCCGACGGGATGTCCAATGGCCAACGGCTGGCGCTCAAGCAGCAACTCGATAAATTGACTTCACCGTTGCGGGTCCAGATTCACCGGCAGGTGGCGTTTTCCTTTGCCTGTTTTGGTTTTACGCTCATCGGCATTCCGCTCGGCATTCGTGTTCATCGGCGAGAAACGAATGTGGGTGTCGCCATCGCACTGGGGTTGGTGCTCGTTTACTACAGTTTCGTCGTGCTGGGACAAGCGCTCGCGACCCGCCCGGAATGGTCGCCTCACCTCATTGTGTGGCTGCCTAATTTTATTTTCCAGGCCGTTGGCGCGGTGCTGCTGTGGCGCGCCAACCGTGGTTAGGGTGAGCTGCGCTTTTTGCCGTTGACCCAAGCGGCTACTTGCGATGCACTGCTGCGCATGATGAAGGCGAAATCTATCCGGGCTTGGGTATGTATCATTTCACTTGGCTTCGTTTTACCGGTCCATCCGGCAGTTCAACTTCCCGCACTTTTCTCCGACAACATGGTGTTTCAACAAGCCGCGCCGGTGCCGATCTGGGGCTGGGCAGACGACGGCGACGAAATCACCGTGAAATTCAGGGGTCAAAAAATCAGCACTTCGGCGCGCAACGGCAAGTGGTCCTTGCGCCTGCGCAGTCTTAAGGCCGGCGGACCAGATGTGCTGACCATCATGACGAAGGCGAACACCATTCAGTTTACCAACGTCCTCGTCGGCGAAGTCTGGGTCTGCAGCGGTCAGTCGAATATGGAGTGGCCGATGAGCCAGTCGTTTGAGCCTGAAGCCGCCATTGCGTCGGCGACCAACACACTGATCCGCCTTTTCAACGTTCCCAACGTAAAATCCGACACGCCGACTGTGCGCATCAACGCTGCATGGAAGGTGTGTTCGCCCGATGCGATCAAGGGCTTCAGCGCCGTTGGTTACTTTTTCGGGCGTGATCTACAGAATGCCCGCAAGGTGCCGGTGGGATTGATTCAATCGGATTGGGGCGGATCGCCGGCAGAAGTCTGGATGAGCCGCGAATCCCTCGAAATCAACCCGCGTTACCAGGCCGAAATCCTCGATCGTTACTCCACGGACCTGAAGAGTTACCAGACTGCGCTGGCCGCTTACGAGAAGGAAAAAGCCGAAGCAAAATCGAGCGGACAGGAATTCAAGAAAAACCCGCCCTGGCCGACATGGAGACCCACTGAACTTTACAACGGCATGATCGCGCCGTTGATTCCCTACGCCATCAGAGGCGCGATCTGGTATCAGGGCGAATCGAACGCTGGACGCGCTGAACAATATCGCACTTTATTTCCGGACATGATCCGCAACTGGCGGCGTGACTGGGGGCAGGGCGATTTTCCGTTTTTGGAAGTGCAACTGGCGCCGTTCATGAAAATCCAGGATCAACCGCAGGAAAGCGGTTGGGCCGAGCTGCGCGAAGCGCAATTGCTCGCAACGAAAGTGCTGCCGCAAGTCGGGATGGCTGTCATTACTGATGTGGGTGAGCCCGCCGACATCCACCCGAAGAAAAAGCAACCCGTCGGTGCACGTCTGGCGTTCGCGGCGCGGGCCATCGCCTATGGTGAGAAGATCGAATACTCCGGGCCGATTTACGCCGGGGTGGGTTTTAAGGATGGAAAGGCCGTTCTTCAGTTCGATCACGTGGGCAAAGGACTCGAAGCGCGCGCTGGCGATCTGAAAGGCTTCGCCGTTTGCGGCGAGGATAAAAAATTCGTTTGGGCGAAAGCTGAAATCCTCGGCAACACGGTCGTCGCCAACAGTCCGGAGGTTCCCAAGCCCGTGGCCGTACGTTACGGTTGGGCGGACTGTCCTGTGGTGAATCTTTGGAACAAAGACGGTCTCCCCGCCTCGCCGTTTCGCACTGACGATTTTCCCATGACGACGGCGGCGAAGAAGTAGCGGAATCGTCAAAAGGTTACATCGTTGAATCGTTGAAACGTGGTGATCGTTTCAACGGTTCTTTCGCTTCAACACTCCAACCGATCATCCGCTCTTCCGACGATACACCTTGTGGATTGCCGCCTGATCGGTGGGCTTGATCACCATTTCGTCAATGTTCACGTGTGGCGGGCGGCTCGCAACCCAGACCATGGCTTCGGCGATGTCTTCGCCGACCAATGGGAACGTGCCTTCGTAAGGCTTCTTTGCCTTCGCAACGTCGCCTTTGAAACGAACAAGTGAGAACTCCGTTTCCGCCAGTCCGGGCGCGATCAATGCGACACGAATCCCTGTGCCGCACAATTCCAGCCGCAACACGCGCGTGATCAGCGCCGCGGCCGCCTTGGCGCCGCAATACGCTGACCCGCCCTCGTACGGCGAGCGATCTGCGTGCGAGCCGATATTGATGATGGAGGCTCCGGCGTCATGCGGAATCAACGGCAGAGCCGCGCGCGTCACGCGCAACACGCCGAGCACATTCACCTGCATCATCGTTTCCCAATCCTCGTCTTTGCCCTCGGCTACCGTGTCCAGCCCGTGTGCGCCGCCCGCGTTGTTGATCAGAACATCGAGCCGTTGCGTTTTGCTTTTCACCCACTTCACAAAAGTGTTGACGCTCTTTGTGTCGGCTACGTCGAGCGAATGGACGTGCGCTTCGCTCGCGCCGGCTTTGCGCGCTTCCTTGGCGACCTTTTCGAGCCGGTCAACTCGCCGTGCGCCGAGCAGGAGTTTTGCGCCTTCCGCGCCAAATGCGATTGCTCCGGTCGCTCCAAAGCCCGCCGAGGCGCCGGTGATCAGAACCCATCTGTCCTTCAATGATGATGACATGCGCAAATGAATAGCGGTGACAGGCGAACAAGGGGAGAAAAAATCGTTGTATCCGAGCGAGATGCTTTGGCAGGCGATCTTGCGGAGAAGAAATCACACCGCCGTCAAACCACCATCCACAACCATCACCTGACCGGTCACAAAAGACGCCTCGTCCGAAGCCAGGTACAGCGCCATGCCACCGATTTCATCCGGTTGCCCAATGCGACTGATCGGCTGGGCGGATTCGTAGTGTTGCCGCCGTATTTCGTCCTTCCAGAAATAGGCGCTGAAATCCGTTTGAATAAGACCGGGCGCGATGGCATTGACGCGGATGTTGTATGGCCCGAACTCCTGCGCCCACGACCGTGTCATCATGATCAGTCCGGCCTTGGTGAAACTGTAGAGCAACCCGCCCGGCTGTGGCCGTAACCCGGCGACCGACGCGACGTTGATGATCGAGCCGCCGCTCTTGCGCTCGATCATTTTTGGAACAACCAACCGGACGAGGCGCAAAGCCGGCTTGATGTTGATTTCGACCATCTTGTCGAGCATGGCGTCGTCCACCTGCAGCGCCGGGCCTTGGCCGATGTTAGTGGCGCTGTTGTTCACGAGAATGTCCAC
>CAZNOE010000083.1:11222-13983 GCA_964574525.1 uncultured Bifidobacteriaceae bacterium | reverse complement strand
GGCCGCCTTCCGCAGCGATCCAACCCTCATTGACCAGATTGAAATGATCAATGCCGCAGAAGTGGCGGACGTGACCGCCGACGTCCGCAGCCACGGGTTGCTGGCGCGACTCCGCAGGATTTCCCGACACGCCACAAATCGCTTCGCTCGGGTTTACCCCCGCAACCTGGGCTTCCTCCGGCTCCAGCATGCGAATTGGATTGGCGTCCATCGCGAGTTTGTTGTCAATGGCAATGCCGTGAATGGGAATCGAAGTCAGCGACATCTGGCTTCGTCGCCAGCCATAAGGAAAGGCCGCGTATTTCTGGTTGCCGATCTGCACCTCACGCGAAACCTCAACTTTGTTCTGCTCGAAATCCGTTCCCACCAGCACGGTAAGCGAGCCACGTGCATCCACGCGATCTTCGAAATATTTCGTAACGGTTGCGGGCAGGTCGCGCCGCCAACGCGCAGACACTGCCTGCGCCAGGGCAGCTTCCGGGTCCGTTTTGATCAAATGCAACATCACGTTCCGGCGATTGAGGGCCAGCCTTTCGCCGCCTGTGATGTCCACATTCTCCCCCCGCGCAAACCGCGTTGCCCAATCGCTGAATTCCGCGAGCGCGGGAAAAGCCTTCAGTGTCGGCGTTTTATCATTGGCCGCGGCGGTGCTTGCCGGAAAGGGATTCGTATTTGCTTGTGAACTGGCTGAGACTGGAAGGGCCGAAGCAGGATTCCTGTTCTCCTTTTGCGCCAGGCTGGGCGGAACGACAGCCGTAGGCGGGGCTTTACGAAAAAACATCGCCCCCAACAAAACCATCAGCGCCAGCGCCAGCAGCGCAGCGAAGAGCTTGAAAGGTTTCATGTTGATCCAACCCCAATCGGTGGCAGCAGCCTCGCCGGCTAACCGGCGCGGTCAATCATTGTCGCTCCAATTGGCGCTTTTGGCTTTGTTGCATTATGTGCCACAATCCAGCGGAAAGAACAATGCTATTCTCGGCGCACAGGGGTTGGATCAGCCCTGGATGCGGAAGAAAAAAGCGCGGAGAAAGTGAATTCCCCGCGCCGGCGCAGTTGCAGCTAGAGGAGTAAATCCTCGCCCAAAAACTCCTTGGAAACGCGATCCATCCAGCCTATAAGAAATCATAACAAAAAGTTCTTAAGAGAAGGGACAAGATGCAACCACTTCCGCCAACTAAAGGCCCATTCGGCCAAAGCGGGTCTGGCCCGCGGCGGGCGCAGCGCAAGGCAGGCAAACGGGACCCGTGGATCAAGTGGCTGATCGCGCTCATCGCGGTCATGGCACCGATCATCGTGGCTATTATCAACTCAAATCCAGAGCACCCTACTCGGCCACCACAAGGGACGGGGCAAAGTCCAGCAGTGATCGTCGGACGCACCACGCCGCCTCCTGTCGTCGTGCTGACTAATTCAACCGGCACAGGCACAGGCCGGCTGGAAGGTATTTTGACTGACCGGCGAGGCCAGACCATCAGCGGCATGATTGTCAGCGTGCGCAATGGGCCGGAGACAGTCACGGATGCTCGTGGTGTGTTCGTTTTGCCCGGCGTTCTGGCTGGCGACCAGTTGCTTGTGGTGCGCTCTCCTTCCGAGCGGGGTCGTGAATGGACGCAGCACATCCGTGTGCTTTCCATCAGCACGACCAAGGTGAACATCGCGTACAACCCGACCAGTTCTCGCCTAGGCCTGCTCCTCATCACCGCACCGGTGGACGGAGCCATTCTGGAAGTGAAACATGTTGGGCAGCTGTTTCTGGCTGAAGTTTACGGGCGCTGCGATGGTTTGGACGAGATCTTTGGGCCGCGGTTTGACGCGTGGGTACTTATCCGCTCGCAGTTGGACCAGCGGCTGTGGGTGCAGCATCCTTCGGCACTCGTTGACCTAACCTCTGGAACTTGGAAGGCAAATATTCAGATTGGGAACGCTGAGACTCCACCGCAGAACGGCGAGCGCTGGGACATCATTGCAGTGACGGCCCCAGCATCCTCAGACATGAAGCGCATTCTGAACGTGATGTCTTTGAGCGATTTGCCCGAACACATTCGCGCCAATTTCGTAACAGTTGAAACAAGGCTCAAGTAGCGCCGTTGCAAGGTTCCCATGACAGAAAGTCCTGAAATCAAAGGTCCCGTGCGCCCCGAGGTCGTCAAATGGTTCGGCTACGCCGCGCTTGTCCTAGCCGTTGGCGCGGCGGCAGTTTCGGTGTTTGTTGATAGAACGTGGTTCGCCTTCGTCGCCAACGGGGTGCTGGTTCTTTATCTGTGCAGCGCTTTTGTTCTGGGGCGCGGCAACGCGCAGGTCGCGTCTCGCATGGGGGAGAACGTTTACTTTCTGGGTTACTTGCTCACTATCACTGGGCTTGGCCTGCTGGCTTACGAAATCGGCAAGGACCCGACCCTGCTGGACAAGGAGAAAATAAACCAGGTCTTGATTAAGGGCGGCAATGCCATCGTCGCAACGCTCATCGGGCTCATCGGCATGAACCTGATCAAGGGTTACGCTCAATCCCTCGAACAAGAGAAGGAACAGGAGGCGGACGTGGTGGAGCGGATTTTGAGTAAATTCGCCGAACGTTTGGAGCAATCACAGGTGAGCCAAGGGCAGGAACTGATCAAGATTTTTGAGGCATCGCAGCTTTCCCAAAACATGCAGGCGTTGGCCTCGCAACTGGACGCCGGCTCGAAGAGCATCGAAACGCTGAAGCAAACTTCCGTTCTGACAATCGGCACGCTGCAAGAACTGGCCTCGCAAATGACGGCGA
>CAZNOE010000083.1:0-11212 GCA_964574525.1 uncultured Bifidobacteriaceae bacterium | reverse complement strand
GTTTGCTGAAATGACTGCCGCCATCGGCCCAACGTGGCAGCAAATCAGTGCGAACATCCAGGATGCGGCGGGTCTGAATGCGGAGATCACGGCGCTGACCGCCGGGATCAAGAGTCTGCATCAGAACCTTGCCGCAGGCAACACGGAGACCCAGAAGTTTGTGGATGCTTCCAAGCAGCATCACGAGGAAATCGTCAAGACGATGCAGACGTTGCAACTGGGCATGCAAACCCTCACCCCGCTGACCGGCGCGGTTAACGAGTTCCTCGAAACGGCGAATATGGTGGCGTCCAAGTTGAACGCGATTGGCCAAAACTTGAGCGAAGTTGACAGCTTGAACCAGAACTTGGCCAAACTCGTGGCCACCACGGGACAACTCAACACCGAGTTCACGACCGGAAAAACTGCCATGGGACAACTCAACGACGCCTTTACCACGGGAGAGGGACGGTTACTGACCATCAATGAAAAAAGCAAAGATTTGGTATTGGCCATTGGCGATCTAACCGCTGAACTGAAGACTCAAGTCCACACCCTTACCACCCTCACCAAGCCGTTCGAGGAATTCGCCAAACTCTCCGAACAGGTAACCCCAGTCCTGAACCAGACCGGTGCCAACGTCAAACATCTGACTGACTTTACCAAGAGCATCGCCGATTTGCAAGAATCGGTGGTGAAACTCAAAGATTCCTTCAATGATAGCAAGACTGAAATGGACGGCATCACCAAGGTGCTCGACAATTTTGTGCGCATGATGGAAACCACGATTCGTTTCAAGCTCGGCAAGTAAGCCGATTCCTGTTTAGCCACTGTGAAAACCAAGCAGCCGCCCTCTTCTTTCAATTTGCCGGTGCTCCTGTCGTTCAACGAATTGGCTTGGATCGCCATCTTCGGCATGGCGCTGGCCTGCGTCTATGCATGGCGGCAAATCGACGAGATACCCATCCTGAAGAAGAAGGTGAGCGAGCAACGCGAAACCATCGCAAGCCTCCAAAACGCGTCCACGAACTTCGCCCTCATTTCAAATCTCACGAATCAAATTGCAGAGTCCGAGCGGGGCAACGAGCGGTTAATCGTGCTGCTGGCCGAGCAGCGGAAAGAAACCACGAAGTTCAGCAATCTTTGGGAACGGGCGATGGTAACCAATGCGGCGCTGACACAGGCCAATGACAACCTGGCCGATGATCTGGCACGCAATAACGTTGAGCTCTCTGAATTCCGAAGGCAGTTGGCGGAACTGAAAGATCAGAACCGGAGTCTTTCCAATCAGCTCGTTGTCACATCTCGCTCGACTGATGTCCTTATAGGCGAGTTAGAAAAGGCACGGCTAAAACCTCCAACTTCGGAAGGCGAAATCCGGCAGGAGTTGTTAAGTCTGAAAGGTGGGGCTGCGGGTGGGACGCTCAGCAATGTGGTGGTTTTGCTGGATCGTTCTAGCAGCATGGACGCGGAGAAGGGCAAGCGTTGGCGGGACGCCACAAATGTCGTCAACACTTGGTTAAGTTATCTGCCGATCAAGAATTGCGTCTTGGTTACGTTCAACGACCGGTGCAAGGTGTTTCCATCAGATGGCTCATGGCTCCGGATAAACGAGACAAACCGAAACACGCTGGTGGCCCAATTGAATGGTCTGAAGCCTGAAGGCTTCACTGATACCCTCGCCGCTCTCCAAACGGCTTACGGCTACACTAACGCCGATACGATTATCCTCTTCACCGACGGCAAACCAGAGAGGGCGCCCCGGGATGGCTCACGTCAGGAGTCAATGGGCGGACGTGGCTCGAAGGAAATGATCAAAGACATCCACTTGCTCTGCACCAATCGATTACAAATCATTCCGGTCAACACAGTGGGCTTGGGCGATTATTTCAGTCCGGACTTGGCCGGTTTTCTCCGGCAGCTTGCCAATGAAACCAAAGGAACTTTCATCGGTCGCTAGCTAGGACATCTCAGTCGCGCCCTTGCAGAGAACGGGAAGTCGAGCAGTTGCCATGAATACAGAATAGTTGATATGCGAGTTGCAGCGAGAGTCTCAAGCCGGCTGGCCTATTGGTTGCGATTGGCCACAGCGACGTTGGCGTGCGTTCGATATGTTTTCCAGCTCCTTCGGCAGGGCGATAGAAACGCGACGATTCTTATCCAGTGCGAAGAGGTCATCCGGGGAAGACGGCTCGGGCTCAGCACAAAGTCTGCGCGACTCATAGCTATTCCGATACGGCATTTCGGCGCTCTGCTGAAAGCGCTGCCCGACATCGCCGGGTCGCAAGCCGAAGACTACCGGCAACGCATTTGGCAAGTGCATGAAAAAGTTCGGGGTCTTTCTTCAGAAATACCGGATGGTCGCTCATTCCTCCCGACATCTTCAGCCCGAAGGCTGCAACGTCTCCTCGTGTCGGAAGTATTTGAAAAACATTTTTCGATCTCACTCGATTCCGAGCAGGCTATTTCGTTCGCCGTTTACGCCGAGAGCAGCGAGGTAATCCTCGATTTCCTCGACTGTTGCCAGAGGCACGACCAGATGCACAGCAAGGCAGGCCTTCTGGCGGTGTTGCCTTTCTTTGAACAACTCATCCGTCCGTACCGCTGGCTCAAGCCAGAAGACGGCAGGTTTGGCCCGAAACGAGATGAACTCTGCAAACACCCCTTGCCAGCATCGGCGAGAATCCGTCTGCGTGCCCAGTGGTTTCGCCCAACCCTGACCTTGGTCCGGATGTACCGGTGTGACCTTGAGCCGGCGCAGTTCTCCGCCGATTTGCCCCTGCGCCGGTGGGCGAGCGATCTATACGAGAATTTCGAGGCGTTTGCGAAATCGCCACCCGGCACAGTGCTAGAAGTGTTGACGTGCGAGATGCACAAGAGGGCTTGTCTTGATCTTGCACAATTGCCTTCCGCAACCGTGGCCTTTTCTGGGCGAACTTAACCATCGGTCACCGTCTGCGGACAGTTGCGTAAGTTGAAGGTCGGGCGAGAAAAGGATTACGGACTCTTTACCCCGCTTTTGTTCGTCGAATTCGGCCCCTCGCTACTCGGCAGCCGGTCTCTAACCAATAACTCCACTTTCACAACTCGGTCTGTGAGCAAGTCCAGTTTTTCATAGAAATGAGACTCCCGGGATACAAGTTCCTTATTGATCCTTAACTCCAAGGCGGCTGGTTGATCAGCAGCAGCCTTCAAATCTTGCCCTATTGCGCCGATGTTTTGTTTCAGCGCGTCGATGTTTTTTCCCATCCGCTGGTCATTGTTGATAATAGTTTTTTCAAGAACTGCCAGCCTGTTATCCTGATTGGATACGAATAGCTTGCAGATGCCCAATACAAGAACTGCCACAATCGTCAAACCCGTGATGATCATCCTCCAATGTTTGTTGATGAAGTCGAGAAGCGCACCAGGAACCTCGCCGAACGTCGGCGTCTCTTCTGCCCTTTCGCCTAACTGCGTGATCTTCGCCCCCAAGACGTTGGCCTCGGTCTTCAAAGCGCTTACTGCTGTGTTTAGTTTGGCATCTCCCTCTTTTTTGCTGGATGCTACTTCGCCACCAAGTTCCTTGATGGTGGCTTCAAGTTTTCTGAAATCTTCGCGTATCTCGGCCCATGATTTCGCCCACTGACTGGGATCGGGTTTACTGCTTGGGTCGTTCGCGTCTTGAAACTCCCTTCGGAGTTGCCTAAACGATGCCTCGTTCTCGTTACGGACTTGCCTAAGCAAGGCATCGTTTTCGTTACGGACTTGCCTGATTGCTTCGTCGATCGAATTACGCGCTTGGCGGCTTGACTCATCGAGTTTGTTTGCCAACTTGCTAATGTCGTCGCTCATCGTTGTCCTCCTGCTTCCCACGCGTTTGTTCAAACACTGCATTTAGGATGTATTCATGGTTATCCTGAATTGCCTTGCGCTCGTTCAATGTTTGGGCTTTGCCGTTCCGTTCCTCCATGCGCTGCTGAATGGTCGGTTTCCCCACGGTGCGGAGGTGTTCGGCAAAAAGTTTCAGCAACGGTTCACCGCCGTATGTCTCAATGTATTGGCGGACAGCGTCGTCGTTATCAATAGGCAGATCGCGTTTCAGACCCTGCCGAGTTTCATATTCAAGGCAGAGTTGACCACCGATGGTCTTGAACAGGTCAGGGACAAGGTAGCGCATCGCTCCGAGCCACCTCGCCACCAGTTCAAAGTCTCGTATGGCTTTCAGGTTGAACATCTTTTCGCCCATCTGGTGGGTATAATGGGTGGCAATCTTGTCCGGCGATTTTTCGACATCGTCCAGAAGTTGCGAGGCAAAATCGGCGATGCCCAGATCGGAAATCGCGAGGCCGGGAACTTCCTGATAGAAAAGGACGAAGTGGTCGAGCGGCGAGGGAGCGCTGTTGTACCGCGCGGTCGCCAGGAAAGACTCGGTCAGATCGGCGAGGCTCCGCGCGGCCTCCGGGTCATGACAAAACAGGAAGTTGGGAGATTGGGCGGTGGCCAGCGGCTTGAAGGAACTGACGGCCTCAATGTAGGGCACCGAGCTTTGCACGAGATTTTCGATGCGGTTTTGCAAGCTGGCCAAGGCTTCCTTGCCGATGTGGAAGCGGGTGATAATGCGCTGACTGAGGGCGTCATAACATTGGTCCGTCAGTCCAACGAGTTCACGCACTGGCTTGGTTTCCAAAAGCAGCAAAGGGCTTTCATCCCCCAGAAACAGGCGCCGCAACGTCAGCCGGTCGGTTGTCTTCAGGATTTCGGCCGCGCCAGTTGCAACATCATCGTCAATGGTGAAGGGCTTCCCTTCCGAGATAGGGATGATGTTGGTGGGATGATGGAAGTCAATCTGCTGGGCTTTCTCAGTCTCACAGGTGTTGCGGCAGGAAGTTAGGCGGTTTTCGGCGCGGGCGATGCGGCCAGCCAATGCGATCAACTCCGGCTGGAGGTTGCGCAGGGCGCGTTTGATGAAGTGGTCCCGGATCTGTTCGAGATGACTTACCACGCGGCGTTTGAATTCGTCCCAGATGGCCTGTTTATATTCCTTCACGGCGGCGTCCCGCAAAAAGAGTGCCCGCGACCAGATATCCCGATGCACGTCGTGGGCCTGGCTGAAATCCATACGCTGCGAGAAGGCGCCGAGTTCATCAGGGATTGCCTGCTCGTCCTGGGCTCCGAGTTTGACCAACCCGTCGAGATAAAAGCGGGTTTCAGCAAAGGAATGGTCGCGCAAGTATTCGATGAGGCCCGCTTCGACGGCATTCTTGAGGTCGCGCAGCACCAAGTTCTCAGCGAGAGCGATCTTGCGGTAGTAGGCGCCATCCGGATTAGCCAAGCGTTGGGAAAAAGGAGAGCCGGCGTCCGGGAAGTTCACTGTGAAGTCGTCCAAGCCATATTCGTCCACGGCTTCAAATTCCACCTGATGGCGATCAAACAGGGTTTCCACTTCGGCCGGCAGGTTGACGTTGCAGTGCGCCCCTTCGACGGTGCCGAGCAGGCTGCCACGCACGCGGCCCATGAGACCCTCCCACGAGGTTTTGCACTCATCCTCAATGCGTGAGGCAGCGAAGTCCTTCCCGCCAAGCCATCCGGCACACATCTCAACACCCAGGTGGCGGTTGATCGCCCTGGCAATTCGATAGCGAGGATACCAGATAGCCGAGATGCCGAAGGTGCTGAAGGCGCGAATATGACCGTTCTGGTTGGGCTGGAGGTAGCCGACGGCGGTGCCGCGGAGGTTGACACGATTTTCGTCCTTCTTCGCGGCCATGCCAGCGACGACTTCGGTGAAGAGGTTCATGGCGCACATCTGGGTCAGACCGTGGTAATCCTCGCCAGTGAAGCCCGCACCTGCCATGTTGCGCATGGCCACGAGATAGACGGTGTCGAACGGCTCGTCGCGGGTCTTGATCACGGTGTTGTCAGGGAATCTTGCGGAATAGATACTCTCCGGATGGAAGTAGAAGTCCAGTTCGCGGAGTGCACCCCAGCAATTGGCAACATTGGCCCGTAGATTCGGCTGGCTAACCCGGATGGTGTCCACGATGGTGAACATGCCGATGAGTTCCGGATCCTTCGCCTTCCGCATCACCTTGCTCCGCCGAACGCCAAGCAGATTTGACACAAAGTAAGCAATGTCCAGAAACCCTCCGCTACAAGTACCTCCGCAAAATGTTCCGAAGATGTAAACCTTCGGCGCGCTACTGACGAGGTTCTCAGTCGGCACCGGCGTACCGCTCTTTTTCTTGGCGAAGTACGCGTCCCGGAGGAACACATCGGCGTCCTGACGGCTTCGGACTGTGGAGATTTCCTCATAGGCACGAGTGATTTCCTTTTTGACCTCACTCCAGTTTTCCCAAAGGCACAGGCGCCCGGCGTGCCGGGAATTACCCGCACCGCTCTGGTAACTCTTGTTCCCGCGTTCGATCAGTCGAGGATCAAGCCATTCCTTGAGACCGGCCTTGAACTCTTGGTCCAGGTTCGGATCGATACGTTTCTTAATAACGCTGATATCCGGGATGGTGATATAGACGGGCCGGATGGTTTCATACGGTTTGGGAACATGCGGCAGGAAGGAATCGTCAGGCAGACGCCCGGCGTTGCTCTCAATGGCAATGTAGCGGAAGCAGGGTAGCCCGCCGACGCCGAATTCTTCAAAGAATAATTGCCGCAAATCGTCGATGATGCGCCAGCCATTCGTGCCAATACCGATGAAAAGACACGGACTGAGGGAAAAGGAAACAGCATTGTCGGCCATAAATCAGAGTTGGGTTAGAAGTTTAGTTCGGGTTTCACTCATGGTAGTTGGCGTAACGTTGACGCGAGACAAACGAGACGAACGCAAAGATGAGATCCACGATCAACATCGTAAGGTAGAAAGGGAAAAACCTCCAAAAGCTGGCGAACTGGCCACCGTTTTGCAAATACCAATTCACGACGAATGCGCTGCTGATCAGCGCATGCACGAATAAAACGATACCCCACGCATTGCGGCACCGGTAGACAATTGTGTGCTCACCGGGGCCTCCTGCCCGTGCAATCACATGTGCGATAAGGTAAGCCAAGACATAACCGGCGACAAGCCACCAGAAAAGATGCAGGTAGTCGCTTCCTAAATCCATCCACCGGTCTTTTAACCATTGCATAGTAGTTTCCTCGTTATTTCTTTGGATTGCGTGGCGCCGCCTTGGCGGGCAGCTTGGGTCGGGTCTCGACTTTGATGCGGCGATTCTTGCCGGAGGCATCGGTCACATTGATCTGGTCTGATTTCTTGATGAGTTTCGGCTGACCTCCGGAGCGGCTGTGCAAGGCCAGTCGGTTTCTCTGCCCCATTAGGAAGAAACCGGGAGCGTTCAAATCGAATACTTTGCCACCAGTGGATCCGTCCTTGCTGAAGTCGATTTTTTCCGCGATGCGAGACATCTCGAACTCCTCGCTGGGACGCAAATAGGCTTTGTCAGTTTTTTGGCCTTCGGCCTGGGGCGAGATTTCCCCAAGCATGACCAACAAAGGATAGCGCAGCGGCTGGCCTCGGAGCACCCGCCACAGAAAGAAACCGGCTCCAGTCACGACCAATAACAAGAAGGTCACTCCCACGCCCCAGCCAGGTGAGCCAATTCTAAGTTGGACAGGCACCGAGACGGGCGTTGTCTGGTGGTTCAGCAACACATCGTTTCCTCGCGGCTGAATAACGATGTTTCCAGAGAATTCTCCTTCACCTGCCGACGCCTTCAGCACAAGTCGGAATCGTCCCGATTCACGAATCAGGCCAGTGACCGGGAATGTTTTCCCTCCGCCAGAAATGATTCGTACGACTTCACACGCTTCTGCCGACTTGCCTTCGAGCGTAATCAGAGCCCCACCGTCAGCGGGCAGTTCATCGGGCAACACCATTTCGAACGTATCGTACGGCGGGGGGAGGTATTGCTGATTCCTGACGTGCTGCGGCGGGATGTCACCGAACGCAACTTCCTTCGGCGGGTCACAACTCTTTCCGTCGGCATCAATCCAACTCAGGACTGCGGAAAGCGAAGGCTTGAGAACAGTCAGCGTTTTTGACGTGGAAATCTCCCCGCCGGGACCACGCACACGTAACTCCACCGTCTTAACGCCCGACACATCGAAACGGAACTCGGGATTCTTTTTGGTGGTGTTGCCCTCCCCGCCGAAGTTCCATGAATACGAGTCGATGAGACCGGTAGATTCGTCGATAAACTGAACCAGTGTCCCCACTCTGAACTTTTCGCCCATGATGCGAAACGCCCCCTGTGGCGCAGGCACGCGGGCCAGTGGCATTACCGCGGGATGGTGGCTGGTTGAGAAGAAAACGCCTTCCCAGTCGGCGTGGTGGCGCGCAAGACCACTTGCACTGGAACAGAGGCGTTCCCCTCATTGCGGAAGACATGTACGGGGTTCCGGTTGGTGTCCTTCTGCCCGTCCCCGAAATCCCACTCGAAGGAACTCACGCGTCCGACCGTTTCGTTGACAAACTGCACGGTCTGGCCGCTGCCAGTTTCCGGGGCGGCTTTGAACTGGACAATCACGACCGGCTCGACGACTGATAGCGTTTGCGTCTTCTCAGCCTGGTTGCCCTTGGCATCTCGGACGACGAATTTCACTCCAAATGTGCCTTCCTGCTGAAAAGGTCTCTCCGCGTCCTGCGTTGTGGCGAATTCCTGTCCGTCGATTTGCCACGAGTAACTCGCGGGCTTTCCGGCGGAGCGGCCAAAAAACCTCACAAGCTGACCCGGCTCCGGAGCAGTGGGTGAAAAGATGAAGCTCGGAACCATTGGCTCCTCCCTTTCAGCGTCGAGCACAGTCACCCGCACGCTGACGGAGTCTTTCGTCCCGCCAGTGCCCGTCACTACGAGGTTGACCGTATGCTCCCCTGGCGTGGCAAATCGTTGCGTGACGGTTTTTTGTTGTCCCACCAGCTTGCCGTCGATCCGCCATTCGTAGAATTGATAGGCCGACTGCGAGTTGTCGAAGAAACTGACGTCTTGGTCCACTCTTGGCGGCATCGGCGCCCAGCGTAAGACCGGGGGAAACATCACTGAAAAATTGGGGTCGTGGACGATGTCAAAACCGATTCGCTTGGCTCGCAGTGGAATTTCAAGATCACCAAGGAGGACGAGGTTGGCCCGAATCGCCCTGCCGTCTACTTCAGGAAATTCCCCCAAGATTTGATCGAGGGTAAAGCGCTTTTCGGTGTCTTGCCCATCAGTGAGAACACGCACTACGACAGTCTGTTCCGGGCTCTGTTTGGAATACGACGAGGCGACTTGAAGCGCCCGGCGCAAGGTACTCCACAGATAAGTATCCCCGTTTTGGCGCGCCTCCTCGTCCAATTGGTTCACCCATTGCAACGCTTGCTGGCGTTCGGCGTCGTTGCGCAGGATCAACTCCTTTTCCGAGGCGATACCGGTATTGAAGGAGATGAGTGTCGCGCGTGAGTCGGCAGGAATCGCGTTCAGATAGTTGCGCATCGCTTCCTGAACCGTGGTGATGCGGACGCGGCGGTCTTTTCGGGAGATGGCCGACGTCATCGACCCAGAAGTATCCACGACGAAAACAAAATCGCTGGCACACGTCGGAGCAGGACTTCCCCAAAAACAGATGGCTGCGATGAGTACGCAGGCGGAAACGTAACCACGAATGCGACCTCGACTGTCTCTGTTATGCCTCATTTTTGTGGCTTCGCTTCAGGTGCGCTGGCCCAAGCCCCTACTCGCTTCTGACGGGCACCACGTTCCAAACCCTCCAACCTCTCCATATAAGCCGACGCCTTCTCGCCATTCGGCTGATTTGGCGCGACACCTTTAGTCTGCGCCAATCCCTCACTCACCAATATCTCGGCCAAATTCTTGCCACCCAGTTCAACGATGCCGTAGTAACGAGTCTGCCGGCTGCGTCCTGCCGCACTCGCCCAGCGCGTCCGCACACTAAACGGCTCGCGCAACAGCTCCTGTGTCCGCTCTTTCGCTTGCACACCCGTTTTTAAGGTTGCATCTAACGTAATGCCGAAGTGCTCGCTCTGTTGACGCACTCGCTCCGCATAAGTCAGCGTCGTCTCGGGTGCGTCCACGTAATAAAGCCGCAGGCTGAACTCGTTTGTGCCGCTTCGCACACGAAAGCTGTCGCCGTCGCCATCCTTCGTGGCGATATACTGGCAATTGGTGAGTGTGA
Organism: uncultured Bifidobacteriaceae bacterium; assembly: GCA_964574525.1. Taxonomy (GTDB): domain Bacteria; phylum Verrucomicrobiota; class Verrucomicrobiia; order Limisphaerales; family JADLHS01; genus WYBW01. The sequence goes on along the minus strand of CAZNOE010000083.1, from coordinate 1,069 downwards.
CCCACGGCCTGCTTTCTGCCCCATGACTCGCTGCGACGATGGCCCAGGCCAAGAACGTGATAATCGCCGACTGCCATAGCCGTGTGATGCACATGCGCGCTGATGACACTAATGATTTACAAACCAATCGAGATGCCGAGGTATTAAAGCCCGCAGCAAGAAATCTTGTCGGCTGCACTGGATTTGGATTGGCCAATCTACATTCTCTCATCACGTAAATGTCCAGTAACGTTGTTCCAATAGATATACGGAGAAAATGTAGGTGTTCTTTCAAAAAACTTCGGTTCCACGGCTTTTTTCGCCGACACCTTGAATCCCGTCTTGATGGGGAATTGCAAACCTGACGTTCGCATAGAGTCGTTTGGTTATCCCTGAGCCGAACTGCCTCCGAGAATGATGGCTTGTAGCCAACGTGGTGATTGCCGTCAATCGAAATCGCAATCAGCGGAACCGAACGGCAGTCAACTACGGCTGCGGCGGCCGCCAGACGCGGATGGTTAGGAACTGGTTCGTCGTGAGCATGTAAGGCGCGATGACCCGGGCCTTCACGGTTTCGGTGAAGCCGTTTGCATCGGGGGTCACCGAAATCTCCTCCACGAAAGCCAGGCCGGTGTTCCACGCGAACAAATCGTTGGAAATGTAAACAGCGTAATTCACATCCGCCGGCTGGATGCGGCGTTGATACGTCAGCGTGATGTGGTTCTGGCCGTCTCTGCGGGGTTCAACTCGATCATCACCGCATACGCCCTCGATCCAAAAGAAAATGGGCGTGGAGAGTGAATTCTCCGCGCCCGTGGCATTTCAAATCCGGACTAGGTCAGGACGATCTTGTCGCCTGCCTTCAGGGTCACGATGGCCTTTTTCCAGTTCGAGGTGCGACCCGCCGCCGCGGTGCGCTGGCGCCGGGCTTTGCCGTGGACGTTCAGCGTGTTGACTTTGATGACTTTGACCTTGAACAGCTCCTGCACTGCCTGGCGAATCTGGGCCTTGTTCGCGCGTGGGTCGGCGCGCAGAGTGTATTGGTTGAACTTCTCGCCCTGGCGCGTGCCCTTTTCGGTGAGGCGGACCG
>CAZNOE010000082.1:0-13987 GCA_964574525.1 uncultured Bifidobacteriaceae bacterium | reverse complement strand
CAAGGCTCAACCGGCGTTGAAGGCCGGACGCAACATCATCTTTCAAACCGCCCGCGGACCGGCGGATTCGCGCCGCGCGGCCTTTGAGCGGATGGCGCAACGTCGGTCTGGAAGCACCCAGGCGGAGAAACTTGCCGCCGCCGGCGAGGCGGTGGGGCATGGTCTGGCCATGATCCTGGAACAATCGCTGCGCTTGAGCGGCGCGCGCCGGGCGGTTGTTTGCGGGGGTGACACTTCCACGCACGCGGCGCGGGCGCTCGGCATCGAGGCGTTGGAGTTCGTGGCGACCGTCGCGCCGGGCGGTCCGCTCTGCCGGCTGCATGCTCCGCGTCGCGTCGCGGACGGCTGTGAAATCGTTTTCAAAGGCGGGCAGGTTGGGCGCGACTCGTTCTTCCTTGATGTGGCCAAGCGATGAACCAACCAAAATGAAAAACCTACCGATCTCTCTCGTCTTGGGCGCGGCACTGCTGACCAACCTCACGGTGAACTCTGCGTCGCTGCCCACGCTGAAGGTCAGTGACAACCGGCGCTTCCTGATCACCGAGAACGGCGAACCATTTTTCTGGCTGGGCGACACAGCGTGGGAATTGTTCCACCGGCTCAACCGCGAGGAGGCGGAGCGGTATTTGAAGAACCGGTTCGGGCGACGCTTCACCGTCATCCAAGCTGTCGTGCTCGCGGAACTCGATGGCCTCAAGGATCCCAATCCTTACGGCCACACGCCACTGGCCAACAATGATCCCACCCAGCCGAACGAAGATTACTTCAAGCACGTGGACTGGATCGTCGCGAAGGCCAACTCGCTCGGACTTTACATCGGCATGTTGCCGACGTGGGGCAACAACTGGAACAAAACCAACGCCATCTTCACGCCGCAGAACGCCGAGGCGTACGGTGAGTGGCTGGGAAAGCGCTACAAGGACGCAGGGCTGGTGTGGATTCTCGGCGGTGACCGCCCCGTCCAGAACGACGCGCACCGCGAGATCCTTCGCGCGATGGCGCGGGGGCTGCGCAAAGGCGACGGCGGCGCGCACTTGAAAACGTTTCACCCTCCCGGAGCGAACGGCTCCGCTCAGTGGTTTCACGACGACGACTGGCTCGACTTCAACATGGTTCAAACCGGACATTCACCGCAGAGCATCAACTACGGGGTCATCGAGCGGGATTACGCGCGAACGCCCGCCAAGCCCTGCATGGACGGCGAGCCATCCTATGAATATCCGCCGGACGCCATGCCCACAAACCGGCCCGTGGGCGCATTGCAGGTGCGGCGCAATGCCTATTGGGCCGTCTTCGCCGGGGCGCACGGTCACACGTACGGCACGCACCCGATCTGGCAAATGTATGCTCCGCCCCGAAAGCCGTTGTGGGACGTGAAGACTCCCTGGTATGACGCGCTCGACCTGCCCGGTGCCATTCAGTTGTCGCATCTGAAGGCACTGATGCTGAGCCGTCCCTATCTGTCGCGTCTGCCGGACCAGGAACTGGTGGTGGAAGGACAAGGCGCTGGACTCGGGCGCATCCAGGCCACGCGAGACGGCACGCGGGGACGGAATGATGCGACCTATCTGATGGCGTACTTCCCTGAACACCGGCGGGCCACCATCAACACGGAGAAGCTTGCCGCCGCCGAACTGCGCGGCGGGTGGTTCAATCCGCGCACCGGCAAGGTCACCGCCCTCGGAGTCCTGCCCAACAAGAAGACGATGCCGATTGAGCCACCGACAAGTGTTCCGGGCGAGGACTGGGTGCTCGTGCTGGATGATGCCGCAAAGAACTACCCACCGCCTGGGACGCAACCCTGACAATCACTAGTCAACCATGAAAGAACTGCGATTACTCAGCCAACAGCTTGGTTTCATTTTGCTGGCCACGCTCGCCCTGACCCAGGCTGCTGCGGCGCCGTTGCCCATGCTCAAAGTCAGCGACGACCATCGTTTCCTGGTGACGGCGGAAGGCCAGCCGTTCTTCTGGCTGGGGGACACGGCGTGGGAGTTGTTTCATCGCCTGAACCGCGAAGAGGCGGAGCGATATCTCCAGAACCGCGCGGAGCGGCGCTTCACGATCATCCAGGCCGTCGTGCTCGCGGAGCTTGACGGCCTCAAGGACCCGAATCCGTACGGCCACACGCCGCTTTCGGGGAACGATCCCACCAAGCCGAACGAGGATTACTTCAAGCACGTGGACTGGATCGTCGCGAAAGCAAACTCGCTGGGACTATACATCGGCATGTTGCCGACGTGGGGGAACAACTGGAACAAGACGAACGGCATCTTCACGCCGCAGAACGCCGAAGTGTACGGCGAGTGGCTGGGCAAACGCTACCAGGACGCCGGGCTGGTCTGGATTCTGGGCGGTGACCGGACGGTGCAAAGCGACACGCACCGGGAGATCCTCCGCGCGATGGCGCGGGGGCTGCGCAAGGGTGACGGTGGCGCGCATTTGAGGACCTTTCATCCACCGGGAGGAAACGGTTCTTCGACGTGGTTTCACAACGAGGATTGGCTGGATTTCAACATGCGCCAGAACGGCCACGTGGCGGAGTTCAACGGACGCTATGACCAGACGCGAAAGGATTACGACCGCACACCGGTGAAGCCCGTGCTTGATGGCGAGCCGATCTACGAAGATCATCCGGTTTCCTTCGATCCAAAAAACCTCGGCCATTCCATCGCCGCCGACGTACGGCGTCCGTTGTATTGGGACTTGTTTGGTGGCGCGTTCGGTCACACCTACGGGCATCACTCCGTCTGGCAAATGTGGTCCACGAATCGTGCGCCGAAGAACTTTCCGCTTATGCCGTGGTTCGACGCCATCAACCAACTTGGTGCCGCCCAGATGCAACATGCCCGCGCGCTGCTGGAATCCCGCCCTTTCTTCACGCGCATTCCCGACGACGATGTGCTTGTCACGAATTCCATTCCCACCGCGATGCCGGGCACGGGCCGCTGTCATTTCGCCGCCACGCGCGACAGCAACGGCAGTTATGCGATGGTCTATGCGCCCGTGGGCCGCTCCTTCAAAGTGCGCATGGACAAAATCACCGGTACGAAGGTGAAGGCGTGGTGGTTCAATCCGCGCGACGGCAAGGCCACCGCCATCGGCACGTTCACGAACAGCGGCGAACGCGAATTCATCTCGCCGAATCCGGGCGAAGACATTGATTGGGTGCTGGTGCTGGATGATGCCGCGAAGAATTTTCCGCGGCCGGGCAAATCGATGACATCCTCAAAATGAATCCAGAAGTCCATGATGGTTTGAAGCCCGCCCGCACCCCGGCCCTCTCCCCCAGGAGAGGGAACGGCCAGCGGACGCCCCGTAATTTTCGGGCGCACACCCGACCCACCCAGCCGCACGACAGTTCAAAAACTGGCGGACGATTCTCCCTCTCCCCGGGGGAGAGGGCCGGGGTGAGGGCGGGCGTCATTTTGATCCTCGTTGTTTTTGGTTCTATAGCCACACTTTGCGCCGGGAACTGGCCGCAATTTCGTGGACCGACAACTCAGGGCCGTTCCGCCGAAACCGGTCTGCCGCTAAATTGGAGCGCGACGAACAACGTCGTTTGGAAAACACCGATTCCCGGCGAGTCGTGGTCGTCACCGATTGTCTGGAACGACCGCGTTTTTCTGACGACGGCCACCGACAACGGACAAACCTGCCGCGTGCTGGCGCTGGATGCGAAGTCTGGGAAGATTCTTTGGGACAAGGAAGTCTTCCAACAGTCTCTGCGGCGCAAGGAGGACCGCCACAGCTACGCCACTCCGACGCCGGCCACCGATGGCAAGCGGATCTATGCGTGCTTTGGCGACGGCAGCACCGCAGGTAATCTTTACTGCATTGGCAGCAAGTAAAGCCCGCGCAATGACAGACTTTATCAATCTATGAGCGATCACATCACCCTCGCCCTCCTCGGCGCCGGCGGCAAAATGGGCGGCCGCGTCACAGGCCATCTTAAGGACAACCGCGCCTACACCGTGCTCTGCGTTGAGACGGGCGAAGCCGGCCTCGCAAACATGGCGGCGCGCGGATTGAAACCCACGTCCCGCGACGAGGCTCTCGCCCAAGCCAACGCGGTGATCCTCGCCCTCCCGGATCGCATCCTCGGCCAGGTCGCGCACGAAGTCGTGCAGAAGGTCAGGTCAGGCACGCTTGTAATGACGCTCGATCCTGCCGCTGCGCACGCGGGCGAATTACCGTCGCGGCCTGACATAGCTTATTTCGTGAGTCATCCGTGTCATCCGAATGTTTTCGATCACTTCCAGACGGACGCGGAGATCAACGATTTCTTCGGCGGCACGCACGCGCGTCAGGCCATTGTCTGCGCGCTCATGCACGGCACCGAAGAACATTACGCGCTGGGCGAACGCATCGCCCGCGACATCTACGCGCCGGTCACGCGCTCGCATCGCATCACCGTCGAGCAAATGGCGATCCTTGAACCAGCGATGGCGGAGACCGTCGGCATCTGTCTTTTCATGGCGCTGCGCGAGGCGTTGGAGGAAGCGGTGAAACGCGGCGTGCCGCGCGCTGCGGCGGAGGATTTCATGTATGGCCACGTTAAAGTCGAACTCGGCATCGCGTTCAGCCGCGTGAATTTTCCGTTCAGTGACGGCGCGAGGTTGATCGCCGGATTCGGCGCTCAACATCTGCTCAAGCCGGATTGGAAGAAGCTTTTCGAGCCGGCCAGCGTGAGGGAACAGGTGTGCGCCATTGTTTCCGGCAAGATTCCGGGTGGCCCGCAGGTTTGATTATGCGTTTGGGCATTGGTTCATACGCTTTCGCCTGGGCCATCGGCGTGCCGGGTCATCCGCCCACGCGACCGATGACAGCGTTCAATCTGCTCGAGGAAGCGGGGCGCCTCGGCGTGGGGCTGGTTCAGATTTGTGACAATCTCCCGCTCGTCAAAATGTCGGGCGCCGAGTTGGATCGCTTCGAACGGCGAGCGAGCGAACTGAACATCCAGATCGAATTGGGAACGCTGGGATTGAATCCCGAAAACCTTCGCGCCTATTTGCCACTGGCGCGACGTTTCAAATGTCCGTTCGTCCGCGTGGTGGTGGATTCCCCCGGCGACGAGCCGACGCCAGAGGAAATTGTTTCGCGCCTGCGGCCAATCGTTGCGGAGTTCAGCGCGACAAATATCCGTCTCGCCCTCGAGAATCACGACCGTCTCCGCAGCCACACGCTCGCGTGGATCGTCGGGCGACTTGGGCCAGCGCACATCGGTGTCTGCCTCGACACGGTGAATTCCTTCGGGGCGCTCGAAGGCCCGGCGGTGGTGGTGGAAACACTCGGTCGTTACACCCTTTGCCTGCACGCCAAGGATTTCACCATTCGCCGCGTGAGCCACCGCATGGGCTTCGTTCTGGAAGGTTGTCCAGCCGGAGCGGGACAGCTAGATGTTCCGTGGTTGCTCGGCCAGCTCACCCAAAGTCCGCATCCGTTCAATGTCATCCTTGAAACCTGGGTGCCGCCCGGCAACACTCTCGATGAAACCATTGGCCGCGAACGCGCCTGGACCGAGTCGGGCGCAAAGTATTTGCGAACGCTGATTCCAAACTGACTCGAACACACTGCATGAAGATATTGTCCTCGCTCACCACGGTCGCGTTGGGTTTCGCGCTCGTTGCGTCCGCGCTGCTCACCGGTTGCGGCAACAACGACACCGCCAAAACTTCACCGGGAGAAAAGCAACTCACCGTCGGCGTCGCGTTTGAAACCTTGCAAACGGAGTACTGGGTCGCGGGCTTTGAGGCTCTCAAGACCGAGCTGAAGAAGCGCAACATCAAGGTCGTGGAAGCCATCGCCGATGGCGACGCGAACCGGCAGCTCCAGCAAATCCGCACGTTCGTGACACGCAAAATGGACGGCATCATCCTCGTTCCCAAGGACGCCCAGACTTGCATCCCGGCTATCAAGGCCGCGAACGAGGCGAACATTCCCATCGTGCTGTTCAACCGGCCGGCGGCTGACGCGCCCGGCGTGAAATCAACGGCCATCGTGGCCGACAACCGCAAACTCACGCGCGAGACGGTGGAGTTCATGATCGAACAGGCACGCAAGACCGGAAGGAAACACAAGGCCATGGTTATCGTCGGCGATCTTGGCGACATCAATGCCGTCGGTCGCAAGGATGGCTTCTATCATGCCGTGAAAGGTCAAGAGGCGGTTGTCGAGGTCGTCGCGGAAGTCCCCTCCGAATGGAATCAGGAGAAAGCCCGCGCTGGAGTTGTCAACGCACTCCAGGCGAATCCCGATATCTCGTTCATTTTTTCATCGTCGGATTTTCTCTTTCCATCCGTCGTCGCTGCGCTGAAATCCGCGCACAAGTATCACAAGCTCGGTGAACCGGGCCACGTCATCCTCGGCGGTTTCGATGGCGACGCCACCGCGTATCAAATGTTGGTGGACGGCTACCTCGACGCAACCGGCGTGCAGGATGTTTATTTCGAGGCCGAACAATCGGTGCAGGCGTTGCTCGATCAACTCGCCAGGAAGGAAGTCCCTTCGCTGATTCTCGATCCCGGCTTCGTGATTCATCAGGGGAATCTCCCGGAACGGAAGGCCCGCATGTGGGGCGCGAACGTGAGCAGGAAGTGAGATGCTTTCCGCCGAATCATCGCCCTCACCGACCCGTGCCATGCGTGCGGCGGATCTCCTCAAGCGCGCGATCCTTTCGGAAGCCTTCGTCCTCTGGTTGAGCCTCGCCTATTTCGCGGTGCTCGCGCCGTTCACCTCCGGCTTCGCTTCCTGGTCCAATCTGCAAACCATCCTGGCCTATGCGTTGCCGCTGCTCGTCGTCTCCGTCGGCTTGACACTGGTGCTGATCATCGGCGGCATTGACCTGTCGGTGACTTCGATCATTGCGCTGGCGAGCGTGGTGGGCGGAAAACTCATGAGCGCGGATGAAGGCTGGCTCGCTGGCAACGCCCTGGCCGTTCCCGTCGGGTTGCTCGCGATGTTGGTGGTCGGAGCCGTCATTGGCGCCGTGAATGGCGTCGCGGTCACGCTCTGTCGCATTCCGGCCTTCATCGCCACGCTCACCACGATGATGTTTGTGAGCGGACTCGCCATCTGGTTCACGCTCTCGCGCAAGATCGGCGGGCTGCCTCCCGGCTTTGTAATGCTCGGCCAAAAACTTTGGACCGTGGCGGCCATCACGGGCGTGGCCACCTGGCTTGCCCACCTCGCGCTTTCAAAGACGCTGTACGGAAAATGGCTCTATGCCATCGGCCACAATGCGCGCGCCGCACTCGTCTCCGGTGTGCCGGTCGAGCGCATGACGTTTTTCACCTACGTCGTGAGCGGACTCCTGGCGGGCCTGGCGTCCATCCTGTTCACCGCCGCGTTGGAAACCGGCAATCCTGAAATGGCGCGCGACAACCTGCTCGACGTCGTAGGCGCGGTGGTCATCGGCGGCACGAGCCTTTACGGCGGCAAGGGCCGCGTCATCGGCACCGTGTTCGGCGTCCTTTTTCTCGCTTTGGTGGACAACAGCCTGAACCTGCTGGGCTTGAACTTCTACACCATCACGATGGTGAAAGGATGCGTCATCCTCGCCGCGGCGCTGACCGATGCGCTGCGAAACAAGTTTCTCGCCAGCCGATGATCGAGTTCCTCAACATCGAGAAAAGTTTCTTCGGCGTGAAAGTGCTGAAGGGCGTCAGCTTCGCTGTGAAACCAGGCCAGACCGTCGGCATCGTCGGCGAAAACGGCGCGGGCAAATCCACGTTGATGAACATCATCGGCGGAAATCTCGCTGCCGACTCCGGCGAGATGCGCCTGGACGGCCGGCCCTACGCGCCAGAATCACCACGCGAGGCCGAACGCGCCCGGGTGGCGTTCATTCATCAGGAGTTGAACCTGTTCGCGAACCTCACCATTGCCGAGAACATTTTTATTGGTGGCTTTCCGCGGCGTCATACATGGCTGCCCTTCATTGAACGGCGCAGGATTCACGAGCGCACGAATGAACTCCTCCGGGAAGTGAACCTCACCAGTCCGCCCGACACGCCCATTGAACGTCTGTCGGCGGGCGAACGGCAACTGGTCGAAATCGCCAAGGCTTTGGCGTTCGACGCGCGGCTCATCATCTTCGACGAACCGACGACTTCGCTTACCGCGCGGGAAACGGAACGGCTGTTTACCATTATAGGCAGACTCCGCGCTCGTGGCATCTCCATGATTTACATCTCGCACGGCCTCGGTCACGTGCTGAAGCTCTGCGACGAAATCGTGGTCCTGCGCGATGGCGCCGTGGTGGGGAATGAACCTGTTTCACATTTCACGCTCGAGCGTATGGTGGCCTTGATGGTTGGGCGGGAGATCACCCAGTTGTTTCCCAAACGCGACACCCAGCCGGGGGACGAGATCGCGCTCGACGTTCGCGGCGTCTCGCAACCCGGCGTGGCGCGCGACATCACGTTTCAACTCCGACGCGGCGAGATTCTCGGCGTGTCCGGCTTGATGGGTTCGGGCCGCTCGGAACTGGCCCGAATTCTCTTCGGCCTCGACCCTTGCGCCGCCGGCGAGATCCGCCTGAACGGCGAACTTCTCACCGGCCTCTCGCCGCGCGAGCGCATCGAACGCGGGCTCGCCTTCCTCACCGAAGATCGTCGCGCCGAGGGTTTGTGCATGGAGGCTGCCATCGCGGATAACATTGCCCTCGTCGCGTTGCCGCGTTTCGTGCGAACGCTGGTTCGGTTCGTGAACCGGACGGAATCCCGCGCCGCTGTAAACGCCATCCGCGGGGCCGTCAAACTGACCGCTGGCGCCCCGGACGAACAAGCCGTGAAAACCCTGAGCGGAGGCAACCAGCAAAAGGTGGTGCTGGCCAAGTGGCTGTTGATCGACCCCAAGGTCTTCATTCTCGACGAACCGACGCGAGGCATCGATGTGGGCGCAAAACACGAAGCTTACCGACTCATCAACCAGATGGCGGCCCGCGGCGCGGCCGTGTTGATGATTTCATCCGAAGTCGAGGAACTCATCGGCATGTGCGACCGCATCCTCGTGATGGGCGGCGGCGAAATTCGCGACACCATCGAACCGCACCAATTTGATCGGGAACGGATCCTCCGCGCCGCGGTTCACGCTGGGGTACTCCCGTGAGCACGCCCGCTTCAACCCGGGTCGGGCTGCGCCTCCTGCACCAGGCGTCGCTGATTCTATTTGCCTTGGTGCTGCTGAGCTTCGGCGTGCTGTCGCCCGCTTTTTTCCAACCCGCCAATGCCGTCAACATTCTCATTCAGACTTCGTCCACCGGCATCCTGGCGGTCGGCATGACCTTCGTTTTGCTGACGGCGGGCGTGGATCTTTCGGTGGGATCCATCATGTTCGTGGCGGCGGCGATCGGCGGGAAGTTGATTCTGGGCGGCTGGTCGCTGCCGATTGTGCTGGCGGTGATGATGGGCATCGGCCTGTTGTACGGTGCATTGAATGCGCTGTTTGTCACACGACTCGCAATCATGGCATTCATCGTCACGCTGGCGACGCGTTACTTCGGGCGTGGGCTCGGATTGCACATCACCCAAACCCGGGCGATGAATCTGCCGGAAAACTTTTACGAACTGGGTGCCGCACGAATCCTCGGCGTGCCGTTACCCGTATTGATTTTCGGCGTCATCGTTTTGGTCGCGCATGTGACGCTGACCCGCACGCCCTTTGGCCGGCAGATTTACGCCGTGGGTGCGGATGCGGAGGCCGCGCGCAAGGCGGGCATCAACTCCCGGCTCGTGTTGTTCGCCGTCTATGTGATTTGCGGATTGTGCGCGGCGGTGGCGGGGATCGTGGCCCTGTCGCAAGCCCCGACGGTTTCACCTGGTTTCGGCAACAACCGCGAGTTCATGGCCATCGCCGCGGCGGTGTTGGGTGGGACGAGCTTGTTTGGTGGACGTGGTGCGGTACTGCCGGGCACTGTGTTGGGAGCGGTACTGATCCAGACCATCGAGAATGGACTCAACATCCTCAACGTGAATCTCTATCTCTATCCGCTCATTACCAGCGGCGTGATTTTCGTGGCGGTGCTCTTGGACGCCGTACGCAACCGGGTTCTGGCCCGCGTGAACCGAAGGCGAATTTTCGCCGAGCCGCAATCCGCTTGAACCATGCTCACGGAAACTTTCCGCATTTACGGTCAACCGGAGCCGCCGGCGGAATTGATTCCGCTGCGCGCCGGACCGTTGACCTTGCTTTACAATCCGGCGAGCGGAGTGGTGCGACGGATCAAGCTCGGTGAAGTCGAAGTGCTGCGCGGCATCTACGCGGCGGTGCGCGATCACAACTGGGGCACAGTGCCGGCAAAGATCCGCGAAACGGTGCGCGCCATCGAGCCGCGATCCTTCCGCATTGAGTTCGAGAGCGTACATCAATCGGGCGAACTCGATTTTGCCTGGCGCGGCGTGATACTTGGCAATGCGGACGGAACGTTGCGCTACGAATTTGATGGCGAGGCGCGCACGACATTCTCGCGGAATCGCATCGGCTTCTGCGTGCTGCATCCGATTCGGGAATGTGCCGGCGTACGGGCCAGGCAATCCCGCGTTGATGGAACGGAAAGCGCATGCTGCTTTCCCGACCTGATTGAGCCGCAGATTTTTGGGCGGAGCAGTTTCCGCGATTTGCGCGGGGTGGCGCATGAAGTGGCGGACGGGATGTGGGCCGAAATCGAGTTCGAGGGCGACACGTTTGAGATGGAAGACCAGCGCAACTGGACGGATGCAAGTTTCAAGACCTACTGCACGCCGCTTACGCTGCCGTTTCCGGTCAAGGTCACGCGAAGCACGCGAGTCCAGCAGTCGGTGACGATGCGATTGAGCAGCCGACGACGTGAGGAGGTGGAAACAAGCGCCATGCGGACGAATCCGCCTCCTCACGTCGGCGACTGCCTGCGATCGGTGGGTGAAGTCACCCTACAAACCCTCGTCATACCCTCAGCGCCAATGGCCGCGCTGCCGCGCATTGGTCTTGGAGTCGCAAGCCACGGCGAACCGCTGGCCGAGGCGGAAATCGAATCGTTGCGTCAAGTCCGCCCCGCCCACGTGCGTGTGGACGTGCGACTTGCCAACCGAGATTGGGCCGCAGTACTCGAACGCGCAGCCAACGAGGCGGTTCAATTGGATGCCAAACTCGAACTGGCATTGCATCTACCGAGTACCGGCGAAGTTGATTCAGATGCCGTTGCGCACTCGCTCGAACGCCATGCTGACTCACTCATCCGCGTCTTCGCCCTACGGGAGGGAGAACCGGCCAGCTCGGTCGCGACCCTGAATCGTGTGCGAAAACTTCTCGGCCCCATCCGCGTACCGGTCGGTTGCGGCAGCGACCGCAATTTCTGCGAACTAAATCGCGAACACGCTCTGGGGTCGCTGGGCCTGGCGGAGGCGGACTTTGTGTTCTGGTCGGTCAATCCGCAGGTTCACGCGTTTGATCACCTTTCGATCATGGAGACGTTGCCGGCGCAAGCCGCCACGGCGCGATCCGCGCGTACATTCGCCGGCAACCGACCGCTCATCATCTCGCCCGTGACCCTCAAACAGCGATTCAATCCGGTGGCCACCGGCGCGGCTTCACCGGCACCTCCGGGTGAATTGCCTTCGCAGGTGGACCCGCGCCAACTCAGTCAATTTGCCGCCGCCTGGGCGCTTGGGAGTATCGCCGCGCTCACTTCGGCCGGGGTCCAAAGCGCAACTTATTTCGAGACTACCGGCTGGCGTGGCGTCATGGAACGTGCAACCGGTTCGACGCTGCCGGAACAGTTTCCGTCCCGCCCGGGAGGCGTGTTCCCTCTATTTGATGTGCTGGCACAGTTGGCGGGTTTCAGCCAGGTGGCGGTTGTGCCCACCAGCTGCCCGGAAGAATTGTGCGCATTGGCTTTGTTCGCCGAGTCGCAGTTGAAGCTCGTCCTGATTGCGAATCTCACGCAAGCCAACCCCATGGTCCGCATGGATATGCCGGCGCTCACTGAGCAAGGCGTGTCGTTGTCTCCGTACGGCTTGGTGCGATTAGATTTGAGCCGGAAAGCAATAAATGATGCGTAGAGTTGCGGAACTTGGTATGGGCTTGTTGGCTCATGAAGCATGGAAAGCACAACCTGTCACGGGCGAACCGCAAAGCGTTCGCGGCGCTGCTGGCCGTTTGCCGGCGGCTGAAATTCGAGCCCCACGACATTGCACGCCAGTTGGACGCGCGCGGCCACTACGAATTGTCGCTGGACAAGGAGTTTCCGTTCAACGTGCGGTTGTTCCATTTCAGCCCGAAGCACTACACGCCGATCTGGAACTGGCACGAGCGACTCGAGCTGACCATGCCGTTGGATGGGCCGCTGCACATGCGCATGGGCGACTTGCGCGTGGAACTGGCCGCCGGGGACCTCCTCGTGGTGGACAATCTCAAGTTGCACAACGTCGAGGAATTTCCCGGATTGAACACGCGCGCGATCGTGATGAGTTTCATGCCGGAATTCGTTTATTCGCCCGGTTCGCCAGCCTGCGATTACACATTTTTGTTGCCGTTCTATACCAAGCGCGAGGGCCACGCGCACGTGCTCCGCGCCACCGAGGAAATGGTTGCGCCGATTTACCACGCGATGGCGGAACTGGTGCCGCGCTATTCCCAATCGGGCGAAACGCATTTTCAATCCGGCTGCAAGGCCAGTTTCCTGGAAATCCTTTATCATCTGGCGCGCCGGTTCCAGGCCTCCGAGGTCTTGCGCTCTGAATTCGTGCAGCGTCGGCAACAAGCCGACCGCCTCGCGCGCCTCTTCGAGTATGTCCGGGTCAATTACGCCGAGCGCATCACCGTCGAACAGGCAATGAAACTTGTTCACATGAGCCAGTCGCAGTTCATGAAGGTTTTTAAGAAGGTGTCCGGCATGACCTTCGTGGCGCACGTGACGCGCGTCCGCGTCAACCACGCGCTGCGCCTGCTGCGCGAAACGGACATAACCATCGCCGAGATCGCAGCCCGGACCGGATTTCCCGACCAAAGCTACTTCGACCGGCGATTCAAGCAGGCATTCGGAAAATCGCCGCGCCAATATCGCACGGACTTGATTAAGAGAATCACTGTTGCGAATAGAGTCCAAGACGGCCGCGAAAAGCGCCCAACTGCACCACGTACTGAAAGCCATTTCGTGGACGACGCAAAGGAAACAAGTAAGGGATCGGACTCCCACTGGCCGCCCAAGGACACAGAAGACGGAAACGTGAGCGCTGGCGAAGCAGTGACAGATCAGCCCATGCACAATGCATAAGAGCCTTGTATTTCTTAGGCGGATTTAAGCGTGGGCGGGTGTTGGCCTGAGTCCAATCCCGACCATTGGCTTCGCAAGATTTCGATGGTTAACAAAATGGCTAACGAATGGCAGTGGCCGAGTAGCTTTGGGTAGTTAGAGAGTTCGCTTGATTAGCCTCGGAATTAGGATAATCTTGGCTCGCAAATCGGGCCTTTTCAGACCGATTCCGACAACTGCTCTCGGTTGTTGCAGGTTAGTTCAGTACTTGTCGAAGGATAGTGGGACGGTAGTTCAAAATCGGTCTGTTTGCTGCTTTGAAGTTGATGGAAAGACCGACCCTCGAACTTCACCTCGGACTCGGGATGGAGAACGTCCTCCAGCCGAGGGCGACTGCATGAGCCGGCGCACGAAATAGAAGAACCGCAACAGCCGGCGCGCATTCTCCGCCACAGTGGATTTGCCGCCGAGCCAGCGCGGGTCGCGCGGGAAGCGATACGGGAATCTCCGGCGCTGTTCGGCTGCTGCTTCGTGTTGGTCTCCGACGTGCCCCGGTCGAACGCATTTGAGGTGACTGCGATAGTGAACCTCTGGCGAGGGCCCGTGTCAATTCTGGGGATAATATCCGCTCGGTTATAGTCTGAGCCGTTCAGCAAGAATTTCCGCCACGTCCATGACTTTAGCCGAGTCGCTTTGGGCGGCAACGCCGTCAGTCATCATGGTGAGACAGAACGGGCAACCAACCGCCACCGTCTT
>CAZNOE010000081.1:0-14017 GCA_964574525.1 uncultured Bifidobacteriaceae bacterium | reverse complement strand
CGCGGCGGACGCGGCGCAGGATGCCGACGGTGATGGGCTTACCAATCTTCAGGAATACCAGAAGGGCACCGACCCGCGCAACCCGGACACTGACGGCGACGGGCTTTCGGACGCCGTCGAAACCGGCACCGGTACTTGGGTAAGCGCAACCGATACCGGCACCAACCCGTTCGATCCCGACACAGACAAAGACCTCTTGCTCGACGGGGTGGAGAACAACACGGGTGTTTTCCTGGACGCCAGCCACACCGGGACCAGCCCGCTGAATCGTGACACCGATGGTGATGGGTTTGGTGACGGGGCCGAAGTCCCGCTTGGGAGTAACCCGGTGAACCCCGCCAGCACCCCCAGCGTCGGCACCGGGTCGCGCATTCTGGCTTATTGGAATTTCGATACCAACTCCGCACCGACGCAGGCCGTGGACCGCGTGCATAGCCTCCTGGCGGTTTTCACCAATGGCATTGTCACCTTGACCAACGGGCAGGTGGTCACGACCAACGGCGCCGTTTATACCGCGGATGGCGGCGGCCACACGGGTAAGCCCGGCGACCGCGCCGCGGATTTGGGCATCGAATCGGCGCAACGGGTCATCCTATCACGCGGCATCGCGCCGTATCTGCAGGCGGCCTCCACCTACGACCCGGTGAGTGGAATCGGGGATCAAATCACCATCAGCTTCTGGCAGAAGTGGTCGGTGGTGCCGGTGGGCAGTTCGAGCTTCTGGGTCGTTTCTCCGTCGGCTGCTGGCAACCGGGGCCTGCAGTCGCACAATCCGAATGGCGGCGCGGCCGGAATCATCTATTTCGACAGCGCTGGTTGTTGCGCCGCCCCACAGCAGCGTCTCCAGGGCACCGCACCCGCGGGCTTCAACTGGCAGCAGTGGCATCATTTCGCGTTCGTCAAGAACGCGATCAACAAACAGGTCTGGATTGACGGCCATGTGGTCTTGAATGTTGATGGCGCCAGCACTCTGCCGACGGATTTCACCGACCTCATCATCGGGGCGGGCTACCCGAATTACGCCGCCCAGCTCCGCGGTTTGATCGATGACTTCGCCGTGTATGGCACCGGTTTGACCACCAATCAGGTTGAGGCGCTGGCCTATGGCGTTTCACCGCTGAACGTGGATACTTCCAGCGGGGATACCGACCTCGACGGGATGCCGGACTACTATGAAGACTTCTATGGATTTAACAAGAACAACCCCGCCGATGCCAATTTGGACGCGGATAACGATGGCTCGACCAACTTGGCGGAGTATCAACGCCAGACCAACCCGCTCAACCCGGACACCGACGGCGACGGATTGAAGGACGGGGTGGAAACCGGCACCGGTTTCTGGACCAGCGCCACCGACACCGGCACCAACCCACTCAACCCGGACACCGATGGCGACGGCTTACTCGATGGGGTGGAAACCCGCACGGGAGTTTATGTCAACGCCAATAATACAGGCACCGATCCACATCTGACGGACAGCGATGGCGATGGTTACAGCGAGAGAACGGAAACGCTCCTGGGTTCGAACCCGGCAAATCCGAATAGCATCCCCATTACGGTGGGGGGGACGAACCTTTTGGCTTACTGGAACTACAATAACCTGACCGTAGCCACTCAAGCGTTGGACCAAGTGCATAGCTTCGCGGCCAGCTTGGAAAGCGGTGCCGCCTACACCGCCGACGGTGCCGGTCGCTCTGGCCGGGCCGGTGATCGTGCCGTGGACCTTGGGACCACCGGCGCGGGAATGGTGCGCAATGCCGTGGGCCAATGGTTGAGCGCCGCCGGGCCGACCGATCAGATCACCATCTCCTTCTGGGAGAAATGGACTACGGCCATTGCCAATATATGGGCATTCCATGCGGTCTCGCCCTCGAGCTCGGGCACGTCTCGTGGAATCTCGGCGCACTCGCCGTGGGGTGATGGGGTGATCTATTATGACTCTGCTGGCTGTTGCGGGGTCCCAGGTCAGCGCATGAGCGCCAACATTAGCACCATCGTCACCCAGGTGCCTTCTTTCACCACGGCGAATGCGTTCTTTACTGGTGTGTGGCACCACTTCGCCTTTGTGAAGAAAGGCGGCCTCAAACAGACCTGGATCGACGGGTTGCTGTTCCAGGAGCAGGCGGGCGCGTCTCCGCTGCCGTCGGATTTCACCGAATTCGCCATGGGAAACACCAGCGGAGGTGGCGCCGGCTTCCGCGGTCTGATGGATGACTTCGCCGTGTATGCCAGCGCACTGGACACGAACAACATCATGGCGCTGGCCCAAGGAGCCTCGCCCATAGACTTCTCCTTGCCGCTCGTGTTGAACATTGGCCGTTCAGGAGCGAGCGAGGTGGTCTTGAGCTGGTCGGGTGCTGGCTTAATCCTCCAGACCAACTCAAGCGTGGCCAACCCGGCTGGGTGGGGGGATGTTCCCGGAGCAACCACCAGCCCCGTCACCAACACCGTGTCTCCCGCAGGCAGCAGTTACTTCCGGTTGAAAAAGCAATAAGCTCGTCGCTGGCGATCCCGCGCGGCGGGACCACAGCTTCCGTGACTCAGTGGCCGGGGAAAAATCCCCGGCCACTGATGCGATGACTGATAAAGCTTGGACACGGTGGAAGGCAAAGCTGTGCGGAAATTGGCTGCGGGCGAAAGGAGCGCTGGCTGGCACCGGCTTTTTGGGTTTCGCCGTCGCCGGGATCGCCTGTCCCCCCGTCATCACCAACCCGCCTTCCTTGCAGGCGATTTTCCTCGGTGACCCGGTTACATTTAGCGCAGGCGACAGTTTTGTGGTATTAAGTCACCTGTATCTATGATGTCTCAGGTGTTTCGGCGCTGCGTGGTTCGGGTTTTCGCAGTGATGGCAATGGGAGGTGTCGCGTTAACGTGCGTTGCCGCGGACGGGCAACTACGTTCCTCTCTTCTTGTCCGCGTGGCCCAATCCTCCGAGGCATCACTCACCAATAACCCGCTCCGTGCGGTGGATGGAACGAACGCGACTTTCAGCCTCACGACCGACGTGCCAGGCAGTTACTGGACCGCCGAACTTGGCCGCCCGTACTCGCTCACACGGATTGAGTTGGTGAATCGCACAGCCCCTTTCGACGCGGAGATGGGCGGCCTCACGCTGCGCCTGTTCAACATGGACGACCAAGTCGTCTTCCAGACGGGCCTCACGAATCCCGGTTCGGGCGGCACGCGTGTCGTGAATCTGCCCGCCAGCCTCCGCGCGCGATCGCTGTGGATCGGCTTGAGCGGGAGCCAGACCAACGGCGGCGGCAACCATCGCGTAGGCCTCGCCGAAGTGCGGCTGTTCGGTGATCTGACCATGCCGTATGGACCGGAACCGGTTGTGGCGCCCACAAATGTCGTCAAGGTTTCTCAATCGAGCGACTACAGCGCTTCATACCCGGCTGCCAACGCCGTGGACGGCAACGCGGCGACCTTCAGCCACACGTTGAACTTCACCAACAGTTATTGGATGGCGGACCTTGGCGCGGCTTATCCCATCGGACGGGTGGAGATTGTCAATCGCGACAGTTGTTGTGCTGCACGGCTGAGCGGATTGGTGCTGCGCATCTTCGATGGTGCATCCAACTCGGTGGCTTCCGCAGTCCTGCCGAATCCAGGTTTGGGCGGCACGTGGACGAACACTCCACCGACCGGCACCGTGGGACGTTACATCCGCGTCGGGCTTGAAAACGGCCAGTCGAATGCCGACGGAAATTATTACGTGACGCTGGCCGAAGCGCGGGTGTATTCCGGCACGACCAATCTCCTGATCCCGGCGAGCGCGTCGGTGCCCATCACAAACAACCTCGCGTCGTTCAAGCCCAGCTACATGGTCCGCCTGACGGCGAGCGTGCCCGCCGCGACGAATGCGAACGACAACAACATTTCCACGGAAACCAAAACGACGACGCAGACCGTGGACGGTTACTGGGAAGTTGATCTGGGCGCGGCCTACGCGCTCTATGGGGTGCGCACCATCGGGGCCAGCGGCATCGGGAGCCGCCTGACCAATACGTTCGTCCGCCTCTTTGACGCGGCGCATGATTCGGTTTTCGCCCAGAGGCTGAGCGGATCACCCGACGTGTTTGATTCCGATCTCAACGGCCCGTGGTTCGCGCGTTACGTGCGCGTCGGCCTCGAAGACAAGCAGCGCACGGACCCGGCCGGCGGGTTGGAATGGTATATCGGGATGCGCGAGGTGGAAGTGTTCGGGCGACCGACCAATGGCGTGGGCATTCTGGCTTTCAACAGCTCGGCGCAACAAGTCGTCGCGGGCCAACCCATCACGCTCTCGTGGAGCGTGGACGATGTCCGGCGTGTGGAAGTCCGCCCGGCGCTCGGTTCGGTCGGCGCCTACACGGCGACCTCGGGCGTCGGCAGCGTCATGTTCACGCCGACCAATTCGACCGAATACTTCCTGATCGCATCCAACTTCGCCGGTCTCTTCACGCGCGCGACAAGCGTGCAAGTCGGTTCTACTCCGCTGACCGTCCGTATCAGCGAAATCGTCGCGGACAATAAGTATTCACTCCGCGACGGTTACGGCGACGCGCCCGATTGGATAGAACTGCGCAACACGGGCAACTCGTCCGTCAACCTGGCGGGCTACGGCTTGAGCGACGATCCCGCGCAGCCGATGAAGTGGGCCTTCCCGTCCACAAACCTCGCGCCGCACAGCACGCTCATCGTCTTCGCCTCGGGTCGCGACACGCCGTTTGACCCGGCAGGCTCACTGCACGCCAACTTTCGCCTGGACAATGACGGTGGCGCACTCGTGCTCACCGCGCCCGACGGCACGAATACCGTGGACCTGCTGGTCTCCTATCCAGCGTTGGACACCGACCTCGCTTACGGCCGCGATCTCGAAGGCAATTGGACCTTCATGGGGCCAACGCCTGGCAACCTCAACGCCGCACCCACTTACACGGGATGGCTGCGCCCGCTTTCATTCAGTCACGCGCGCGGTTTCCACGACACGCCGTTCACACTGACGATCAGCAATACCAATCCCGGCGCGACGGTTTTCTTTTCGCTGGATGGTTCCGTGCCTTCGGTTCTTTACACCAACGGCCTTTCCGTCGCCGGCACGAAGGCCGTCCGCGCCCAGGTCGTGCGCGCGGGCCACAAGCCGGCGCGAATCCAGACCGAGACATTCATCTTCATTGACAACGTGATCGCTTCGCCGGTCATGAACACCACGGTCACGCAGAACCCGCTCTACGCGCCGCGCATGAGACCCGGCCTGCTGGCGCTGCCCAGCATCTCGCTCGTCGTGCCGGGACAGCCGGAATATCAGGAGAAGGAAGGCTCGGTCGAAATCCTGTGGCCGAACGGGACCGCGCCGGTGCAGGCCAATTGCGAAGTCTCGCGCTTTGGCAACTCATGGCAGATTTTTGCCAAGCGAAGTTTCCGCGTGAAGTGCCGGGCCAGTCTCGGCGCGAGCAATCTGCAGGCGCCGCTGTTCAACGGGTTCGACCGGGGCGTGCTGGCGAAGACTTCGTTTGATGAACTTGAGTTCCGCTCCGGTTCGCAGGACATGGTGGACCGCGGATTCTACATGGCCGGGCGGTTTGTGGAGGACAGCATGCTCGACATGGGCAGCCTCAATCCGCATGGCCGGTTCGTTCATATTTACGTGAACGGCGTGTATTGGGGCCAATATGATGCCCGCGAGCCGCTCGTGGAGCACATGCTCGCGGATTACCTTGGTGGCGCGGCGGAGGATTACGTCAACGTGCGCGGCAATGACAACGTGGGCGACACCTTTATTCCAGGAACTCCAGAACCTCCGAACCGCCTGCCGTGGGATCGCGTGCTGTCGCTGAAAAATTCCTACGCCGCCGTCCGCCCTTACCTGGACGTGAGCAGCCTGACCGACTTCATGCTGCTGTGGTTCTACGGCAATTGCGAATCGGAATATCGCGCGTGCGGGCCACTGGCGGCCGGGACCGGGTTCAAGTTCTGGATGGCGGACGCGGATGGCTTCCTGCGCACCGGCGCCCTCGGCTTGGATCGGACCGCCAACGTCGGCCCCGGCGGTTTGTTCGGCGGATTGGTGACGGAAGCGAGCAGCGATTTCAAAACGCTGCTGGCCGACCGCATCTACGCTCATTTTTTCAATAGCGGCGCGCTGACGCCGGCGCGCAACGACACCCGTCTGGCGGCGCGGATGCTGGAGGTCCACGACAGCCTGCTCGCCGAGTGCGCGCGCTGGGGCTATCGCACGCCGGCCAATTGGGAGTCGTCCGCGGCCAACCTTCGCTCGAATCTTTTTCCGGCGCGAACCTCCGAACTGGTGGGCATGTTGCGCGCGCGCGGACTTTACCCGTCGTTCGATCCGCCGACCTTCAATCTGTATGGTGGACTGGTCACCAATGGATTCCAGCCCACGCTTTCGTCCGCGAACGGCACGATCTATTACACGCTCGATGGCAGCGACCCGCGGCTCGCCGGTGGCGGGATTTCGCCGCAGGCCCTCGTGTGGACGCCCGGCGCAATCACCATCACGCAGGACTTCAGCTTCCTTGCGCGAGTCCGCACCGCTGGCGGCCAGTGGTCGGCGCTGGCGCAACCGCGTTTCCTGCTCGCGTCGCGTCGCGCTCCGACCGCGCGGGATTTGCTGATGACCGAGATCAATTACAACCCCGTCGGCAGTGACGAATATGAATTCGTCGAGCTGTGGAATGCTTCCACCAATCTGCTCGATCTGTCCGGCGTCTCGCTCAGCAATGCGGTCCGCTTCATCTTTCCGAACGGCTACGCGCTCGCGCCCGGCACGTTCGTGTTGGTCGCCGAAAACACCGCGTCCTTCGCGGCGCGCCATCAGAGTCCGTCGTCGCCGTGGTATTGGCCGGGCCTGAGCGTAGCCGGCCAATGGGTGGGCGCGCTCGACAACGCAGGCGAAACCCTCTCGCTGGTGGCATCCAACGGCGTCGAACTTTCCTCCGTCTCTTACAAGACCAGTGGAGACTGGCCCGAGCGCGGTGATGGTGATGGCAGTTCAATCGAACTGACCACGCTGCCCGCCGCGACGGCGACCGACCAACAGGTGCGTGCGATGGTCGCCGACGGACGGAACTGGAGATCGAGTTCACTCTACCACGGTTCGCCTGGCCGCTTCGACTCCTTCGTAAAATCCGTGCGGATCAACGAACTCCTGCCGCACTCGGACATCGGCGAGGATTGGATAGAGTTGTGGAACGCCGGCAGCCAGCCGGTGAACCTGACGGGCTGCACGCTGACGGACAACCTGAATCAACCTGGCCTCTGGGCATTCCCGACCAACACCGTGTTGCCGCCGGGACAATTCATGGTCCTCGCCGCCTCGCAACTGGGTTTCGCGTTCAGTGAACTCGGCGAAGGTGCATCGCTGCTGCAATTGTCCGGCACGAACGTAATCCGGTTTCTCGACACCGTGGATTTCCCGGCGGCGAATCGCAACGAGTCCTTCGGACTTTTCGAGCGCTCGGACGGCGTGCTTGATTTCACCGAGCTTCGCGCGAACACACCGGCCACTGCCAACGCCCCGCCCCGCGTCGGGCCGGTGGTCTTCAGTGAAATTATGTTTGCGCCTTCTGCCGGCAAAGCTGAGTTCCTCGAACTGGCAAACATTACCAGCGCCGCAGTGCCGCTCTTCGATTCCGCGCACCCAACCAATGTCTGGAGCATTGATGGCGTGGGCAGCTTCGCCTTTCCCACCGGAACGGTTCTCTCCGCGTGCTCCACGCTGATCGTTTGCTCCACCAATCCCGCAGCGTTCCGCGCGCAGTATGCGGTGAGTCCGTTGGTGCCCGTCTTCGGCCCGTGGTCGGGCGCGCTCGACGATGACGGCGAAACGCTCAAGCTGCTGCAGCCCGGCGATCCTGAACCGGACGGGACCGTACCGTATTACCGTGTGGATCATGTGACCTACCGTGTGGCCGCGCCGTGGTCACCGGCAGGCAACGGCGTGAGTCTGGAGAAAATTCCCCTCCAGGCTTACGGCAACGACCCGGCTTACTGGCGGTCGGGTCCGACAAATGGAACGCCGGGCATTGCGTCCAGCAATCGCCCTCCCATCATCCACGTGGATGGGGAATTGACCTTCCCTGATCAAACATCGGTGATGCTGACCGTGTCGGCAGCCGACCTGGATGTGCCTTGGCAGACAGTGACTCTCTCTGCGATCCAACTGCCGTCCGGCAGCAGTTTCGACGCAGTACTCGGGACGTTTGCATGGACACCATCCGAAACGCAAGGCCCGGGGAATTATCTGGCCAGCTTCTCGGCGCTCGACTCGGCCGCGTGTGGCTCAATCCAGACAACCCAATCCGTGTCCCTCACCGTAACCGAGCCATTCACCCTCAAGGCGGAACTTCAGCCCGGTTCGCTCCGGCTGACTTTTCCGGCGTTGGTCGGTGAAACCTATCGTGTTGAGTTTACCGACACCCTTGCATCTCCAGACTGGCAGCTCCTCCAGGAAATCGTGAGTGCGCCAACAAACGTCCTCACCGTCGCCGACCCCGGAGCTGGCGGCGCATCCCAGAGATTCTACCGGGCCCGCTGGGTTCACTGAGCTTGGGCGCGTTGGAAATAATCCTATTTCGTGCGTCTTTGCTGTCATGGAACCCGAACACCTTGCGGAGTCATCTGCCGCATCAATCCAAACGCATGATCAACGGACCTCGCGGATTTTGGGTGAACGCGCTTGAAGCCGCTGAGATTCTGCAGCATCGTGTGCAGTCAGATAAAGTTGTTCCAAGGGATTCAACAGGGAAAACATTATGAGCAAGAAAAACGACCGGGCAGCTTGGATCAAAGGCGACGACGCCCATTGCGCCGTGCCGCCGCGCGGACAGGATAAACCCTTTCACCTCGTGTTGCTCGGCGCGCCCGGCGTCGGTAAAGGCACCCAGGCGCAACTGATCTGCGAACGCCTCGGCACGTGCCATCTCTCCACCGGCGATCTGCTCCGCGCCGCCGAAGGCCGGACGCACGACGAGCGCAACCCCGCGCTCGAAGCCGCGCTTGATTCCATGCACCGCGGCGAACTGGTCCCGGACGCCACGGTGCTCGATCTCGTCCGCGAACGGGTCCGCAGCCTGCATTGCGCCGGCGGATTTCTGCTCGATGGTTTTCCGCGCACCGTCGCGCAGGCCGAGGCGCTCGCCGATTTGCTCCACAATGAAAAAATCGGCCTGACCGCCGTGCTCAACTACGAGCTGCCCCTCGCCAAAGTCGTCAGCCGCTTGAGCGGGCGGCGCACCTGTCCGGGGTGCAAGGCGGTGTTTCACGTCAGCGCCCGGCCACCGCGCGTCGCTGGCGTTTGCGACCACTGCGGCGGCTCGCTCTTCCAGCGCGACGATGACCGCCCCGATTCCATCCGCACCCGCATGGAAGTCTATGAGACGAGCACCACGCCGCTGATTGATTACTACTCGCAACGCGACGCGCTCGTCACGATCAGTGCGGAAGGGACACCCGAGGAAATCTATCAACGGACGCTCGCCGGGTTGAACGGTATCATTTCGGAAACAGCCTTGACGGCTGCTGCCGCCGGGTGAATTCTTCAAATCACAAACCATGAGAATCAAACGCCGCGAATTCCTGACCCGTTCAGCGCTCGGCGTGGGTGCCGCCTTGCTTCCCGACTTGTCGGGACTGCTCGCTGAAGAAAAGCCCCGCACGAAATTCTTCGACCCGTACGAGCCTGTGCCGCTCGGCAAGACGAAGCTCAAGGTCTCGCGCTTCTGCCTGGGCACGGGCATGAAAGGCGGGAAACGCGAGTCCAACCACACCCGCCTGGGCAAGGAGAAGTTCGAGGCCCTCATCCGCGAGTCGCACGACCGCGGCACGCAATTGTTCGACCTCGCCGATCTTTACGGCACGCACCCGTATGTCATCCCCGCGCTCAAGGGCATCCCGCGCGACAAATTCCAGATCGTCACGAAAATCTGGTGGCGCGACGGCGGCATTCCGGAGAAGGAACGGCCCGACGCCGACGTGTGCATCGAGCGTTTCCTGCGCGAGTTGAAGACCGATTACATAGACCTCGTCCTGTTGCATTGCGTTGTCTCCCCGGATTGGCCCAAGGAACTCCGCAAGCAGATGGACATCATGGCGAAGCTCAAGGACAAGGGCGTCATCCGCGCTCATGGTGTGTCCTGTCACACCCTCGAAGCGCTCGCCGCGTGCGCCACCGAGCCGTGGGTGGATTCCGTCCACACTCGCATCAATCCTTACGGCATGAGCATGGACGGTCCGGCGGACAAGGTTGCGCCCGTGCTGCAAAAGATTCACGCCGCCGGCAAAGGTGTCGTAGGCATGAAGATCGTGGGCGAAGGCCGCCTGCGGGATCAACCCGAGAAGCGGGATGAATCTCTCCGCTATGTCTTGGGCTTGGGCTGCGTGGATGTGTTGAACGTCGGCTGCGAAAGCATCGCCGAAGTGGACGACATGGCCGCGCGCGTGCGTAAGGTGGAGCGGCAGACGGCGTAATCAGTGAGCAACCGCCGGGGGGACGAGTTACACGAGTCCCTAATCATTCGAAGATCGCCGAAAGAGTCAGGGACTCGTGTGACTCGTCCTTCCGAGAGAAACGTTTTCCCAGAGTCCCGCGCGCGCGTTACGCCTCTTCATTCTGTTTCTCCCATCTCCATACCAATCCGTCTTCAGGGTCAATGACCTCGCCGAGGTGTCGGAAACCGCACTTGGCCAGGACCCGCGTCGAAGCGTTCGGTTCCGGCAGCGTGTGCGCTCGGGCAACGCGAACGCGGCCGCTCCCGAAAGCGAAAGCGACCAGCGCCTGTGCCGTTTCTGTGGCGTATCCCCTCCCCTGATAATCTGGCACCACCCCGTAGGCAATCTCCACCACTCCGTCCGCTCCGGGCGGACCCTTGAAACCTCCCGTGCCAATCACCGTGCCACTGGCGACATGCACCAGGCCGAAGCCGAATGTCCACGGATCAATTCCCGTCGCAACTTCCAGTTTCGCCAACCAATCAGGAGACACGTCCTTGGAGTTATAGAAGTCCGCGAGTCCATTGGCTGGCGGCCAGCCAAAGCTCTGCGCATAGATATCTGCACCTTGAATGAGCGCTCGCAGATGCTCTGGAGCATAGGGAACCAGTTTGAGATTCTTTGTTTCAATGTGTGACGCGCTCATTGCCGGGACAACTTAGCGAGTTTGGCGACCGCCCTGGCGACACTTCTATCTCTTCCACCCGAGCAGACGCGCTGGAAGAAACAGCAACGCGCGAACCAATGCGAATACTGCGTTTAGCGTGATGCCGATAAGTCGCAACGGTAACGACAACAGCCAGACAACAGGAAAAAGAATCAGTGCCAGCAGGGCCACTGGCCAGCAAAGCACGAGCAGAATGCACCAGCCGACAAACAGAATCAGAGCTTTCATATTTCTATCTTTTCATTTTTTGGCCAGCCGTCAACTGCTGCCTAAGCAGGAACGATGCACTTGAATTTTGGGGAGCGCGTGCGTCTCGCACGCACTGGTCGGCGTCTCGCCGACCAGCGGGGCGCGCCAGCGAGCGCACCATTTGGTTCAGCGTTAGGCGCGCAGAGGCCATCGGCGGGACGCCGATGGCAGCGACCGCGACGGTCGCGCTCCCCCTTTGAACTGAATCGTTCCAGTTAAGCGGCATCACTTCATTCCAGAACCTTGAAGCCGTTCGGATGGGCGACTCTCTACACGCCGAGTTCCTTTTGCTCGCTGTGCTTCTTCCTGGACTCCGGCGCTTTTTTGAATGTGTCGTCAAAGCTTGCGGCGCTGGTGGGACGCTCGATGCCTTTGCCTTCCATCAATTCCTTCACCGTGCGGAGTTGCAGGCGCGGGAACTTTTGCTTGTTCGTCTTGTGCTCGTAGAAACCGGCGCTGGCGGCTTCGGTTTCCATCGGGTCGGTTGGCGGTTGGAGGGAGATCAAAATCCCGATGGCGGCTTTGTCGCGTTCGAGCACGCCGCGCAAATCGCGCACGTCTTTCACGCCGGTCTTGCCGCCTTTGACTTGGAGGATGATTTGCTCTGGCTTGGCGGCGTTGAGGTCGTCGCGGAAAAGTATTTTGCCATCAATACCATGATCCGCGCCTTTCTTCTGCTCGACAGGACGCGCGTTGACGAGGCCGAGCGCCCACCATTGAAATTGATACTTATCCTGGTCGGCGAGCGTGGCGGCTTCGTTGGGCGTAGTAGGTTCGCCAATGATGCGGACGAGGGAAATGGCGGAAGCTTCAGGAGCGCGGGCTTCAGCCCGCTTCGACGTCGCCTCGTATTCGCGCGTTGAAGCGGCGTGAACGCCGCGCTCCGCTGAAGCCATCGAGCCGCTCACGAATTTCAGGCGGCTGCCGTAGGTGTCTTGCAGGCGGTTCTTGATGAGGGAAATGGCCAGTTGCGTCACGTCAATGCCGATCCAGTCGCGGCCATTCTTCTCCGCGGCGTCAATCGTTGTGCCGCAGCCGCAGAACGGGTCGAGCACGAGGCCGCCCGGATTGCTGCTGGTTTGTATGATGCGCTCCAACAGGGCGACGGGCTTTTGCGTGGGGTAGCCGAGTCTTTCTGCGGATTGAGAACCGATCGCTGGAACGTCATCCCAAAGGTTTTGCAATTTAACGCCTGGAAATTCATCCGCGTATTGTTTCAAACGTAATCGCCCGTCTTGTTTTGCGGGAAAGTGAAGCCGCCCTTGCTTGTCTAATTCTCGCATTCGCTCAAGGTTGCAAGTCCAACCGTTTGGATGCGGCTGGTATGTTACCCCATTACTCGCGGTGTAAGGATAATGAAGGTTCGGACGGATTCCAGGATTGCGAAGGTTCTCCGAACGGAACCTCCTACCATTCGCATCCACATTTGGAAATCTCTCCTCGAGTTCATTCGGTCCTAGCGGATGGTATATTTGATTCCACAAGAACTTATCTGTCTTCGAGACGAAGAAGATCGTGTCTGTAATGTCACCGAATGCTCGATAAACATTGCTATGTGCGGACGTCCGTTTCCAAATGATTTCGCTTCGGAAATTTGCAGCTCCGAAGATCGCATCAAGTAGCAGCTTGAGGTAATGCGAGGCGGTCGGGTCGCAGTGGAGGTAGAGCGAACCGGTGGGTTTGAGGACGCGGCGCAGTTCGACGAGACGCGAGGACATCATGGTGAGGTAGGCCATCATGTCGTTGCCGCCGAGAAAGGTGTAGAAGGCTTGCATCACGTCGGAGACTTTGCCGGGCTGTTCGGTGACGGCGTCGTAGGCTTTCTTGGTCTCGATGTCCCAATGCCAGGTGTCCTCGAAGGCGTGAATCTGGCTGGCGGCGGCGCTGCCGTCCTTTTCCTGAAAGAAGGCGTTGTAGTTCTGCGCGGAGTTGAAGGGCGGGTCGAGATAAACGAGGTCCACCGTCTCGTCCTTGAGGTAGCGCCGCATGATGTCGAGGTTGTCGCCGTAGTAAAGCGTGCCCATGCGGCAAGCGTAGCGAGTCAGCCCGCAGAATCAACTGCGATGCGACCTCGCAAAGCAGTTTGCTTTTCTGACGGACTTGGAGTTCCATCTCTCCGTTCCAGAAACCAAGCCGCAGTCGCAGAGTTTGTTTACAACCTAAAAGCACTTATGAAGACAACCCTCCTGGCCATCCGAAAAGTCATCGCCATTGTCTCACTGTTCGCCCTCGCCCTCAACGCCCGCGCCGTCACCAATCCCGTGGTCGCGTGCGCCACCACCACGCTCTACGCGAACGTCACCGATCCGATCAAACTCGCCTTCGCGCCCGACGGCACGCTTTACGTCGGGCGCGACAACGTCGGCTCGGGCGGCGGCCCCGGTGACGCGGTGAAAATTCATCGCGTTGCGCCGGGCGGTTCCCCCGTCACGGAATACGGCAACGTCGCCATTGCCGATCCTGACGCCGTGGGGTTTGACGCGCTCGGAATTGTTTCCGGCACGCCTGGCGCGGTGCTCGTCGGCGGTTCGGCCAGTCCAACAGGCGCGAC
Source organism: uncultured Bifidobacteriaceae bacterium (assembly GCA_964574525.1). Lineage (GTDB taxonomy): Bacteria > Verrucomicrobiota > Verrucomicrobiia > Limisphaerales > JADLHS01 > WYBW01. Next base: position 56 of record CAZNOE010000081.1, on the reverse strand, counting down.
CATTTCCAAAATCAACACCAATGGCGTCGTGACCACGCTCTTCGGCGGCGTTCAAA
>CAZNOE010000080.1:0-14077 GCA_964574525.1 uncultured Bifidobacteriaceae bacterium | reverse complement strand
CTAAGCGCATGAGCGCAGGCACACCTGCCGTAAAGCGGTTGTTCAAACGGAAGCTTTCACCGCGCAAAGTGAGCCTGTTGATAGTGCTCTTTGTTTTCACCTGCACCCTTACCGTGCGACACTTGGGCTGGCTTCAGTCCTTGGAATTTCGTGCTTACGACTCATTCATTCGGCACCAGCCGAAAGCTGCTACCAGCGATCCCATTGTAATCGTCGAAATGACGGAAGCGGATATCCACAACCCCTCGCTTGACTGGCCGATTTACGACGACAAGCTGGCCGAGTTGTTGCGCAAACTTGCCTCCGCCCAACCGGCCGTCATTGGGTTGGACATCTGGCGGGACATCCCGGTGCCCAAACACGGAGTGGGAATTCACGAGTTCAACCAGGTGCTGCTGTCGAATGCCAACATCATTCCGATCTTCACGCTGGGAGGCATTGCGCCACCGGCGGTCTTGAAGGACAACGCTGACCGCATCGCTTTCAACGACAACTTCGTGGTGGATGTCGGGGTAAACCGCAACCTGCCCGTGGTGCGCCGCAGCCTCCTGTTTGGCGATGCAGAATCTGGAGGTAGCTTCTATTCGCTGCCGTTCCGCTTGGCCATGATTTATCTGGAGCGGAAGGGAATTCAGCCGGAATTTGACCCCGCAGATGGGAAGATTTTGAGGCTGGGCAAGGCTCGCTTGCGTCGGTTCCAACCCAATGATGGCGCGTACGCCGGGGCGGATGCCCGCGGTTGGTCCATGATGCTCGATTTCAAGTGTCCGGATCACTTCACCCGGTTCGCCCTTAGCGAGGCCCTTTCCGGTCGCATCCCGCCCGAGAAACTTCGCGATAAGATCGTGCTGATCGGATTAAATACCCAGAGTGTTTTTGATGAACAAGTGACCCCGATCCATCGGCGGCATCTGGGAGTTGAAGTCCAGTCAATGATTGTCAATCAACTGCTGCGGCAGGCGCTGAATGGGGAAAAGCCTCTGCGGTTCTGGAGTGATTGGGTGGAAGATGCGTGGGTGCTCCTTTGGTGCTTGATAGGTGGAGCCATCGGTTATCACGTCCGTTCGCCCTGGCGGTTTGGACCCGAGAGCTTCGCCTGCTTGCTGGTCTTGGTTGGAACCGCATGGGTAGCTTTCTCGAATGGTTGGTGGATACCCTGGGCGGCTCCAGCGGTGGCCTATGCGCCGGCGGCTGTGCTCGTCACATCCTACGTCTCGTACCAGGAAAAGAAGCAGCGCGGGCAACTCATGCAATTGTTTTCGAGACAAGTCTCGCCGGACATCGCCCAGGCGCTCTGGGAGCAACGGGAGGAGTTCCTCGCGGGACAGCGTCCGCGCTCGCAGAAGCTAACCGCCACGGTGTTGTTCACCGACCTTGTGGCATTCACCAGCACCTCTGAAAAGATGGAACCGGATCTTTTGATGGACTGGCTCAACGAATACATGGAAGCGATGGCCACGGTCATCATGACCCACCAGGGCGTGGTCGAAAAATACATCGGCGATGCCATCATGGCGGTTTTTGGCGTGCCGCTGGCGCGAACTTCCGAGGAGGAGATCAGGCAGGATGCCCGCAATGCCGTCCGCTGTGCTCTGGCGATGCGCCTAAAAATGGGAGAACTCAACGCCCAATGGAAAGAGCGCGGCCTGCCGCTATCCGGCATGCGGGTCGGAATTCACACTGGCCCGCTGGTTGCCGGCAGCCTGGGCAGTTCCGAGCGTCAGGAATACACCGTCATTGGCGATTCAGTGAACACCGCCTCGCGTTTGGAAAGCTTCAGCCTGGCTTTTGCAGGCCCGGAGTCGCCTGACACCGGCAGCCGCTGTCGCATTCTGATCAGCGAAGCGACTCACCGTCTTTTGGGCGACGAATTTCAAACCCGAGAAGTCGGTGATATGATCTTGAAGAACAAGAAAGCGCCGGTGACCATCTACGCTGTGATCACCGAACAAGACAAGGGAGGGTCGGCAAAAATGATCTGCAAAAATGATCTTGAAAAGCAAAAGTGAACCTGTGAGTATCTACACTGTCATCATCGAAACCAACTGAACCGCAAGAAAACCGCCAGAGGCTGATATGAAAACTAATGTACGACTTTACCATAAATTGCTGTGGGTTGTGGCAGTGCTGCTCTCGTGCCGCCCGGGAGGAGAGACGACTTTCGCGGCGGATGCCAAGCCGAAAGCGGCTGCCAGCCCCTCTTCCGGAGTGAAGTTTCGCCCCCCGACCACCGGGGCGCCCTCGGTCCGCGTTACCGGAGGCTCGCGCGGAAGTGGGGACACCGCGATCACCCTCGACGTGCTGGCTCCGGACGAGACTGGCCTGACCACGCAGGAGCAACCCTCCCTGTTCTGGTATCAGTCCAAACCCGCCCCGGCAAAATTCGAGCTGACCTTGCTGGAAGACAACAAGGTCAAGCCCCTCCTGCAAATCAAAGCCAGCAGTTCCGGCAACGCCGGCATTCAGCGCCTCAAGCTTTCCGACCACGGTGTAAAGCTTGCGCCCAACATCGAATACCAGTGGGTCGTCGCACTGGTGACCGATCCCGACAACCGGTCCAGCGACCTGGTGGCCAGCGGCGCGATCAAGCGGATTGAACCTTCGGCGGAATTGAAGGCGAAACTTGCCCAGGCAAGCCCCGCGGCACTGCCGACCATTTATGCAGAGGCGGGCATCTGGCACGATGCACTGGCCAGCCTGTCGGACGCGATTGACGCACAGCCGGAGAACAAGGCGTTGCGCGAGACGCGCGCGGACCTGCTTCGCCAGGTGGGCTTGAAGGCCGCTGCGACCTCCGAGGGCCCACTAGCCAAGAGCCATTAACGAATCTGCCGCAAATTCTGCCTCAAAACACTTCGAAGTTCACCCTGAAGTGCAGGCCGAGATCCTGAGGGTTTTGGTCAACGGGAGTTGGAATGTGACGGAGCCGGTAGCCCCAGTAAAGCTGGGCGTTGATATGCTTGTTGGGCGAGATCAAAATTCCAACGCCGGCGCTGTAGATCGTGGTGGGCTTTGGTGAAATCCCATTGTTCCAAGCTCCGCCGAAGTCGAAGAACGGCGCGAGATGCACGATGCCCGCTCCGGCTTTGTCGAACAGCACCGGCAGACGGAACTCCAGGGATGAAACGATACCGCGGTCACGGACCAATTCGTTTTCGCGGTAGCCCCGCACGGTTTCCGCGCCGCCCACGCTGATCTGCTCCAACGCCAGCAAAGGGTCATCCGTCCACTGGCCAGTGAGACGCAGGACGAGTTGGTTTTGCGTGTTGAACAGGCGGCGGATGTATTGCGCCTGACCCAGCCATGAAAAGAATGTTCCGTCGCGGTCCGTCCCGTTTTCCGTGGCGCCCAGCACGTCGAGGCCGATGTTGAAAGTGGAACGGAGAGCCAGGACATCATTCTGGCTGCGGCCAATCCATTCCTGCGACAACCGCAGCGCCGAGACAACCGTCCGGCCATTGACCGCTCCCGGCGAGATGTTAAATGGTACCTGTAGCAATTTGGTGTCATTCTGGCGGTGATCAAAAGCCACGGTGAACGCCGCCTCATGATTCGCCGTCTGCAAGAACGGTTGCCGGAGGAAGAAGCCGTAGCTGACGGTCTCGCTGGCGATGTCCAGGTCCACGAAAGTTTCTTCCACGATGCTCGTGTCCAGTCTGCCGGCGGAAGCGCCCAAGGTGGTGTTGTAGCGGTTCAACGGAAGGACGTAGCTTCCCTCCAAGTTATCCAGGCCTGAAAAACCGAAGCCGCCGTCCTGACCGCTGTTGGCGATGCCGTACTTCAAGCTGAGCGCGTCACCGTGGCCCGTCAAATTCAAATCGGAAGCGAGCAATGAAATTTCTTCCGCGCCGACGCTGGGCGGGCGATGGTTGTCCGCCTGCAAGCCCACGCGAAAGGGCTGCTGATCCTCCACACGCACATCCAGGACCCCCTCGCCAGGGGCCGTCCCGGGCTTCAACTCCGCGTTGACCTGGCGGACGTTGGGGTTCTGGCGCAGGAGTTGGAGCCCATCTTTCAATTCGTTGACGTTCAGCGGCGGCCCGTCCCAGCGTTCGATCCGGTGGGTGACAAAACCGTCCCGCAGCCAGCGGTTACCGTGCACCTCAATGCGCGACAACTTCCCTTCGACGACACGGATTGTGACGATGCCGTTGGTGGGGGTTTGGTCGGGCAGCACCGCGCCGGAGTTAAGGTAGCCATGATTGACGTAATGAAGCGTGACGGCGCGACGCGCTTCTTCCAGTTCCCCGTTGGTGATTTCGCGGTTTGTGTACGGTTCGGTGACCTTCGCCAACTCTTCGCTCGAGAATGCCGAGTTGCTTTCAAACCGGAAGCTGCGGACGAATAGTTGCGCGACGGAACCAAGCTTTCCAGATTCCTGCTGGCTGACCGGCGGAGGGGGCAGAATCTGTGCGGAGGCGACCAAGCTTAACGCCAAATAAATCAGGCCGCGAAAGACAAAGCACGTCCCGTTATCTGGCGTCATCATCTCCTTTCACTGCCGAACTGGGGATAAATCCACCCGGCTCGATGGGCAGTCCGCCGCGACCCAACACAATGAAGCTGCTGATGTTCCCGCTGAGTCGTATCGCGCAGTCGGGACGCAACTGCGACTCGGCGCTCAAAAGATTTTCGGGCAATCCAACAAGGCTGCCGCTCAGGTCAACCTCAGGTGCGGACACGCTGACGGTGCCTGGCAGGCCAAACGGTGCGGAGGCGTCAATGGTGCTGGTGGATAGGAAAAAATAGTCGGTCTGAATACTGATGTTGCCGCCATTGCCGAAGCTGGATTTTGAGATCAGCGCGCTGTTGTTCAGGATCAAAAAAGAAGGATCAATTGTCAGGTTGCCGCCGTTGCCAAAACCGCTGCCCGTCGTGTCCGCCTTGGATGTGATCGTGCTGTTGAGCAGGTAGGTTAACTTCGGAGCCGCGAGGGAAATGTTTCCACCGTTCAGCCCCGCTTCCGCGGTGATCTGGCTGTCCTCAATCCAAATTTCGGAGCCGGCGTTGACGGTGATGTCGCCACCGCTGCTTCTCGGTGCGGACGTGCTGACCGCGCTGTTGCCCGTGATTACAATGTCCTTGTCGGCGCGAAGCGAGATGTTGCCCGCCCGACCACTTGCCTCGCCTGCCGCCCGGATCGAGGAACTGTTGGCCAGTGTCAGGTTCCCCGCTGATACTTCGATGATACCGCCCGCGCCGAGGCCAGAGCTGGTGGTGGAGACTGAACCCATGTGATCCAGCTCGAGCGTACCGGCGGTGATTTGAATATTGCCGCCGGGCGCGGGTGATCTTGAGCTGGTCGTAACAGCCTGGATGCCGGTCAGAATATCCGGGCCCCCGGTTAGAGTATCTTGTCCGTTGATGCTTATCGACTCGGCCGTGATCTGAATGTCGCCCCCATTCCCCGAGCCGGAAGTGCTCGCCGTAATAATGGCGCCACTGACGAGGTTAACCGACTGGGCGTTAATGTCGATGAGGCCTGCCGGGCCGGTCGCCAGGCTTTCGGCTCGGATCGTCGAACTATTTGCCAAACTCAGGTTCCCCGCTGCTATTTCGATATTACCGCCGCGGCCGCGACCATAACTGGTGGTGAAGATTGAACCCATGTGGACCAGGTCGAGCGAACCGGCGGTGATCTGGACACTGCCGCCAGGTGCGGGTGAGGATAAGCTGGTCGTGACGGCTTGGATGGCGGTCAGAAAATCCGGGCCGCCGGTCAAGGTGTCTTGTCCGTCGATGCGCATCGACTCGCACATTATTCTAATGTTGCCCCCGCTACCTGCGCCGAAAGCGGGCGCCGTGATGACGGCGCCGCTGAGGAGGTTGACCGACTGGGCGTTGATGTCGATGATGCCCGCCCGGCCCGAGCCAAACGAGGCCGCCAGAAGCGTGGCCCCATTGATTATGTCCAGCGTGCCGGTGCGGATGACAATGTCGCCCGCACTTCCGCCGCCGGTGGACTTCGACGTATTGGCGGTAATCTGTGTGGGCGTTGTGAGCAGGCCGTCCAGTCGCACCGACGAAGCCGTGATGTCGATGCGGCCGGCGTTTCCCCCGCCGGAAGTGGCGGAGGAAATCTGCGCGCTGTTGACCAGTTCGAGGCTGCCCGCTTGAATCACAATGTCGCCGCCCTTGGCAGTTCCTCCATTGCCCGAGGCCGTCGAGATCTGCGTCGTCGGATTGAAACTCTGGTCCACCAAACCCCCGCCATTCAGCCGAATGGACTGGGCGCTCAGGTTGATGTTGCCGCCCGCCCCGCGGCCAACGGTCGAGAGGCTGTTGATCTGGCCGCCATTGATCAGGTTCAGGTCATTGAGCACGGCGATGTCGATTCCCTGTCCGGCGATTGTGTCGGTGGTGTTGGCTTGGATCTTGGAATTATCTACCACGAGGGTGCCGCCCCGGATCACGATGCGGCCGCCGCCAGAGCTGCTGGCATCGAGTTGCGCGCTGTTCCGCAGATTGATCTGGCCTTGCTGTGGAAACGCGGTACTGAACTCGGCGATGCTTGGCGCCCTCGGATCCACCGGCACTTCTCCAGCTGACTGGACGCTCACAATGTTGATTTGGCCCCCCGGTGATCGCAGGGAACCGTGGTCCAAAGCGATGTCACCGCCGACGAGCGCAATCGTTTTAAGGCTCGGTACGCTGAGCGTGCTTTGCTGCACCGAAACGCTGCCAGGACTGTTACCCAAAAATCCGAAGGCGCTGACCGGGGCCGTGCTCAATCCGGAATCATCGGCGCCAAGCGACGCCACGAACCGGGCCCCATCAGCGAGCTTAAGATAATTGGCGGTGCTGGCCGCAAACGAGCCGCTCACATTCACGACGGCGTTGGGTCCAAACATGACACCGCTGGGGTTGATGAAGAAAAAGTTCGCGCCCGCGATGTCGGAACGAATGGTGCCGTTGATTGAGGAGGGGTTGCCGCCGGTGACACGGCTCAGGATGTTCTGGATATTGGCCGGGCCGGAAAACCTGGCTACATCTCCGGCCCTGAGGTCAAATTGCGTGAAGCTGTGGAACAGGTTCTTGTCCACCGTGCGGCCGAGGTCCGCTGTGATGTTATAGTTCGGTCCGGGCACCGCTCCGCTGCCGAACTTGCCGTCCAGTACCACCTGGGCTGGGCTGGTTCCCCCACCAGCCACCAGCAATAGAACCGTCAACCCAGCACTAACCGAACGAATCCCCCGAACTAACCACGGAATTAGTCGAGGGATCATTCGGTTGCTGGCCAAACAATTGATCAGCGGTTCTTTGCTGGCATAACGCCAGCGGTAGTTACTTTACCTTGACCCACACAAAACCAATTTCCGCCCCGTTCACAATAACGCTGATCCTATATTTGTAATTCTTCCTGGCGAGGTTGGTATCCCAGTTGGCATGCCAGTCATTTTGATACACTGCCGGCGAAGAAATAAAGCTTCCGGGTGTGCTACAATCGGGATATTCTTGGATCTTTACGGTCGGTAGTATCCCTATCGTAACGGGGGAAGTTCCACACAGCAAGTCGAACTTGATGGGAATAACGTTGCCCTTATTGACGGTTACCGTCGTAGTACCACAATCGTTACCTTGGGTGCCGATCGGCGAATAGAACCCTTGCAGGGTAAGGCTCCCCACGATCACGGTCTGATTGGCCGTGTTGGTGTTGCCGTTGCCGTCGCCGAATGTCCAGTGCACGATGTAGGTGCCCGCGTTGGTATAAGTCAGCGGATCGCTCGTCGTCCCCGTCACGGTCCCCACGCAGTTGTCGGTCGTGGTCGGATTAGTTACGGTCACGGATGCCCCGCACGACCCGGTCACAGTGGGCAGCGATGGAATTGCCGGCGCCGTGGTGTCCGTAACGACGATCTTCTGGGTCTGCGTTGAAACGTTGCCGTGGCCGTCATCAAACTGCCAGGTGACGATGGATGTGCCTTGAGTCGTGCGCGTCAAGGAATTGGTTGTCGTGCCGGTGATCGTACCGCTGCAATTGTCCGTCGCTGTCGGCGGCCCGCTGATGGTCGCCGTGCATTGGCCGGTCGCGTCCGGCAAGCTCGCCGCATTGGGTAGCGGCGCCGTGGTGTCCGTAACGACGATCTTCTGGGTCTGCGTTGAAACGTTGCCGTGGCCGTCATCAAACTGCCAGGTGACGATGGATGTGCCTTGAGTCGTGCGCGTCAAGGAATTGGTTGTCGTGCCGGTGATCGTACCGCTGCAATTGTCCGTCGCTGTCGGCGGCCCGCTGATGGTCGCCGTGCATTGGCCGGTCGCGTCCGGCAAGCTCGCCGCATTGGGTACCGGTGCCGTGTTATCCGTGACAATCACATTGAATGTGCAGCTGGCGGTGTTGGAATAAGTGTCGGTGGCGGTAACTGTTACAAGATTAGTGCCGAAGAGAAAGGGAGACGACCCGGCGAGGGCGTTGGTGAGGGGCGGGTTAAAGCTGACCGCTATGTTACCGCAGCCGCCGACTTGCAACGTTGCCGGATATTGCACCGTTTCTCCGCAATTATAAAACTTGTCCTGCGGACACTCGATTACGAGTGGAAGGCTCTTGGCCACCCCTTGCGACACGAAATAGAGATTGGTGATGGAGGTCTCGTAGGTGAATGGGATTTGTAATGCGTTGCAATTAGTTGTGTTTAGATTCTGGAGACCAACATTGAGCACGTCCCATTTCAAAGTGCCATTCGCCTTCAAGAATTCAATGAATTCATTTTTGTTTGTCGTAGCAGGATCATCTGGCGGCGGAACTTGCCCCCCCGTCAGTTCAAAGCCGCGCTGCCACATGGCGGTCCCAGCGGTTCCCAGGACGTTCACAATGATGGTGCCGGTTTTATTGGTCTCGTCTATGACAGCTGAGGTGTTCATGGCCAAAGACGCACAGTCGGCGGCGATGATTGTGACACGACTCTCCAACTCGGGCTCGTCAGTTGAATCACCATTGCTTCCCACGGTCTCGGCCTGCCAGACGTAGCCGGCACTCCCCTTAACCTTTGCTACCGTGGCAGGCGATGCATCCTCCGGCAACAGGGCGCCAGCGAAGTAGCCCGGTGTAACCGTCACGGCCGCGCTGGGGTCCTGCCTCGCAGTACTTGCTGTGCTCTGTTCGCCACTTTTATATGACACGACATTGACCTGCGCCACTCCGAATCCGGTCCCGTTCATGGCACCGGTCCAGCCGGCCCACCCCAACTGACCCTGGCTCAGGACCATCGCCAAAATGACTGTGTACCCAACCTTCGTGTACCGCCTTGTTTTTTTCATTAACTTCTTTCCTTTCACTTTGTTTGCTTTCGTTTTCCCCCAGCGTCTCCGCATTTCAGCCTTTTGGTTTTGAGTTTTGGGCTGAAAGACAACGCAAGCTCCGCCTTTGTCATTGTGTGTTCGAGACGGATGCGATGCGAGAAACCGCGCAAGCGGGTAAATCACGCGATTCGAACCTCCGGTTCGGCACAAAAAAGCTATCAATTGCATTCATAAAGCCTGCTGAATGTCCCCATATTTAATTGCCGAAAGTCGCGTGTCAATGAGAATGACGCGATTCTTCCACGGACAATTACGTACATTGATCCACGGAAATACGTAAACCAGCGGAGCGGATTTCGATCTGTTCATGAGCTTCGATGGGGCACCGCTACGGGGCATCCGTGCTGCTGATCGTCGTATCTGATCATCGGCAATTGGTTGCAAATGAGGTGAAAGCGTTCTCCCCGAGCGACCGGCCTGTTGATCGTCCTCCTCGCGTTGGTTAACACCTGACGGCTGGGCTGCCGCAGTTCCAGTTTCGCGCCTACGACCTGATGCCACTGCACCAGCCCAAGGCCGCCAGTGGCGAGCCGACTATATCCGTGGAGATGACCGAGCAAGACAGTGTAAATCCCGCGCTCGACTACCCGATCGAGGACAACAAACTGGCGGAGTTGTTAAACGCTCATGCTGCGAACCAGCCCCCGGCCCTCGGGCTGGATTTCTGTCGCGACATTTTCGTCCCCCACAATGGCTCCAAAAAGCTTGACTGATTTTCTGCCAAACCTAACCATGAATTCATGACCACTATGAGCGACCCCAATGCAGAGTCATACAAAATGTGGGCCGAAGACGAAAAGGTTTACGGTCCCGTGGATACCGCGACGTTGGTCAAGTGGATCCAAGATGAACGGGTTTTTCCGGAAACGTTCGTCCAACCCCAATCGGACCTGCGCTGGCGCCCGGCAGCGGACATTGAAACGCTGCGGGTAAAATTCCCCGTGGTACCGGACAGCATGGCAGAATTCGGGAACGGCGCACCCTCGCTGGTTGACACGCTGCGCGAGTTCCCGCATTTCGCCGGTCTGACGAAGGATGGACTGGAGCAGATTGCGGCGCTTGGCAAATCCTACGAACTCGCGCCGGGCGATCTGATCGTCCAGCAAGGCGATCCCGGCGACTCCGTTTACTTCATCCTCAGTGGCGAACTGCGCGTCCGTCTGATCGTTGGCGTTGTGGACCGCATGGAAAAGACGCTCTGCAAGCTCAGCAGCGGCGAGTTTTTCGGTGAGCTGGGGATGTTCCTGCAAAGCAAACGGACGGCCGACGTTATCGCGGAGACGCAGAGCCGGGTGTTCCGCATGACCACAAACTCCGTTCTGTTGCTCGTCAAACAAATTCCTGAAATAGCCGCACCGGTCTTGTTCAACTTCGGCGTGGCCATGGCTCGGCGCATCGCGGAAGACAACCAGCGATTCTATCGCGAAGTAACTTCGCAGTTCGTCTGGGGTTGACGGGCCCGTCCGACCCCCTGGGTTCCGCAACTCCAGCCTGGAAAGAGAAGATCAAGAACAACCCGCGAAAAGGGACATTCACTCATGAGTCAACCCGGGAACCTTTCCAGTGAATTTTGGTCGCGTTCCAACCAGAGCCAGAGATTCGTGCAGTCCACGGGCGTGACGGATCAATTGCACAAGATGCTCTTGCCTGCGACCGCGAAGGACCCGACGGTTGTTGAGGGGTATGTGCAAGCAGCCTATCTGGCCATTTTCCCGAAAGGCGACCGGCTTTTTGTGCCGCGCGTTTTCGGCCTGGCCATCGAATGTTTCACCGGCCATTACGCTGATTACCAGGCGGTGGACGCGCGCTATCACGACTTTGAGCATACGCTCCAAGGCACCCTCTGCATGGCCCGCTTGCTGCATGGGCGACACTGCGCCGACGCTCAACCTCCCCTAACCGAACGATTGTTCCAGCTTGGCATCATCGGTATTCTGCTGCACGACACGGGCTATCTGAAAAAGCACGATGACATCGACGGCACGGGCGCGAAATACACTGCCACGCATGTTGACCGCAGCGCGGAATTTGCGGCGCAGTTGCTGAGCGAAAAGGGCTTTTCGCCAGCGGACATCGCAGCCGTGCAGAGCATGATCCGATGCACCGGCATCGACGCCGACCTGAGCGAGATTCGATTCCCCGGTGAACGGGAGAAAATAGTCGGGCACGCGCTCGCTAGCGCGGATTTGCTCGGCCAAATGGCGGCGGACGATTATGTGGACAAGCTGCCCATTCTTTACGCGGAGTTTGCCGAAGCGGCCCGGTACGACGGTGGCCACGTTGATTTCATAGCGAAATTCCAAGGGGCGGGCGATTTGGTTCACAGCACGCTTGCGTTCTGGTATGAATTCGTGCTACCTAAACTCGACCGGGATTTCGGCGGACTGCACCGCTTCCTAAACAATCCATATCCCGATGGACCCAATGAATACTTGCACCGTATCGAAGCTAACATGGACCGCATCCGCCACCTGCTGGCCTCATCGAAGATCTGACGGAAACGCCAAGGATCAAGGAAATACCAGGCTCAAAAACTCCGATCCCATTTGTTCGGCTTGCAAGTGCGGCGTCAGGAGTGGGCATATGGCCGTTGTCTCGTTGACCGGTTTTGTTTCGCCCAAGTTGCGCAAAACTCTGCTTTCAACATTGCCCTTGATCCAAAACCTTGAAGCGCGCACCGCATTTCTTTTCACCCAATAATCCTATTGATTTCAAGTGTTCGTGAATTCTTTTCATGGCTTTCGACTGCGTGGCATGGCCATTGCATCGCGCTGGCTTAGCAAAATCAGATGAGCGACTGGCGAACCAACGCTGGCATCATGTTTGGTTTGATGCAGCTTACGAGGTGTGGTGTCTCCCAGCCCTTCCAATCATGACGGCCAGCCTGCAGAATCAGGGCGATGCGGTCGGCGACCAGGCCGGCGCGTCGGCTGGATTGAAACTCGCCTGTTCCTCGCCCATCGCCGACTATCTCCATCATCTTCACAACGAGTTTGCCGGCCTGAGCGACGGCAAGGTCGCCACTTACATTCCCGAACTCGCCAAAGCCGACCCAAAATGGTTCGGCATTTGTCTCGTCACGACCACCGGCCACGTTTACGAGGTCGGTGATTCGCGGCAGCCATTCACAATACAATCCATTTCCAAGCCGTTCGTTTATGGTCTCGCGCTGGAGGATCACGGCCGGCAGCACGTGTTGAGCAAGATCTCGACTGAGCCGACCGGCGACGCGTTCAATTCCATCAGCCTCGAACCCGGCACCGGCCGGCCGCGCAATCCGATGATCAACGCTGGCGCCATCGCCACGACGTCATTGATTGCCGGGAAGTCGTCCCACACAAGGCTGCGCCGCCTGTTGGAAATGTTTGCGGCCTACGCCGGCCGCGAGGTTTCGCTCGACGCAGCGGTTTATCGCTCCGAAAGCGATACTGGCCACCGCAACCGCGCCATCGGTTACATGCTGCGCAACTTCGACATTCTCACCAGCGATCCAATGCCCGTGGTTGAGTTGTACTTCCAGCAATGCTCCGTCTCCGTCACCGCACGCGATCTGGGAGTGATGGCGGCAACGCTGGCCAATCGTGGCGTCAATCCCGTCACCGGCAAACAGGCCCTCCGCGGCGAATACGTCGAGAGCGTCCTGAGCGTGATGGGCTCGTGCGGCATGTACGACTTCGCCGGCGAATGGATTTACAAGATCGGGATGCCCGCCAAGAGCGGCGTGACGGGCGGCATCATCGCGGTGCTGCCGGGGCAACTGGGCATCGGCGTCTTCTCGCCGCCGCTGGACGCGCGCGGCAACAGCGTTCGCGGCATCCGGGTGTGCGACGAGCTTTCGCGCCACTGCGATTTGCACCTGTTCAACCGGCCGAGCGTCGGCCACTCGGCCATCCGCCTGGCGTCCACGGCGGCGGAACTGAGTTCAAATCGCGTCCGCACTCCCGAGGAAAGCCAGGCGCTCCACGCGTCTGGCGATGGGATAAGAATTTATCAACTCCAGGGCAACCTGACGTTCGCTTCGACGGAAGCCGTCGTGCGCGACGTGATCGAAAGGGCGAGCGCCATCCAGCATCTCATCGTGGATTTGAAACGCGTGCTCACGATCAACGAGAGCGCATGCCGGCTATTCTACGAAGTGCTGAAGAAATTGTCCGACCTCGGGAAGTCCGTCCTGTTCACGCACGCGGAGCGTCTGCCGCTGCTGCGCCAATACATGAAGGCCCGGCTGGGCCCGCGCTGCCAGGAATTGTTCCGGTTGCTCGATGACAACGACCTGGCGCTGGAATGGTGCGAGAACCGCGTGCTGGAGACCGCGTTGCCTGACCGGAGCCCGGACCGCACGGCCGACCACGAACGATACGAATTGCTTGAAAGCTTCACGCCGGAGGAAATCGCGGTCATCGCCCCGTTGCTGCGGCGAAAGAGTTGCCAGCAGGGCGAAGTCATCATCAACGCGGGCGACGAAGCCGGCGAAATGTTCTTTCTGGCGCGCGGCAGCGTGAGCGTTTTTGTCCCGCTGGAATCCGGTGGACGCAAACGGCTGGCGACGTTCTCCGCCGGCATGGTCTTTGGTGAGATGGCGGTCATTGACCGCGCCCCGCGCTCGGCGATGATCCTCGCCGACTCGGAAGTCGTGTGCGACGCGCTGAACGTGGAAGACTTCGAACGGCTTGGCACGACGCATCCGCGAATCAAAATTAAACTGCTGGAGAATCTGACCGTGATTCTCTCCCGGCGCCTGCGCAAAGCGAACCGCAAGTTGAGCGTGTTTGACTGATCC
>CAZNOE010000079.1:0-14108 GCA_964574525.1 uncultured Bifidobacteriaceae bacterium | reverse complement strand
GCACGTCACGCAGATGTGGTGCGCGCCGGGCAATGCGGGCATCGGCATGGAGCGGCTCACGAAGAACAACGCGCCTGTCGAGTGCGTGAACATCGGCGCGGAGGATTTGCCGAAGCTGCTCGCGTTCGCGCAGGAGAAGAAGGCCGACCTCACCGTCGTCGGGCCGGATAATCCGCTCGCGCTCGGCATCGTGGATTTGTTCCAGAAGACCGGGCTGCGCATCTGGGGCGTAAACCAAAAGGCGGCGCAGTTCGAGTCGTCAAAGGTTTTCTCACAAAAGTTCATGGAGAAATACGGCATCCCCACGGCGGCGGCTGGGACTTTTGATGAGGCGGCCGCGGCGAAAAAGTTTGCCGTATCACTCGGCGGACGTTGCGTAGTGAAAGCAGACGGGTTGGCTCTGGGCAAAGGCGTGTTGATTTGCGCGAACGTGCCCGAAGCGGAGAGGGCCGTGGACGAAATTATGGTCAGCAAAGCTTTCGGCGCGGCGGGTGCGCGGGTGGTGATTCAGGAGTTTCTCGAAGGCGTGGAGGTTTCGCTGCACGCACTGTGCGACGGCAGGACAGCAAAATTCTTTCCGACTTCACAGGACCACAAACGCGCGTTGGACGGCGACCGCGGCTTGAACACCGGCGGCATGGGCACGTATTCGCCGACACCGTTCCTGACCGACGCGCAACTCGCCGACGCGGGCCGCGCAATTCTTGACCCGTTTCTGCGCGGCTGCGTGGCGGAGGGGATTGATTATCACGGCATCCTTTATCCCGGCATCATGCTTACGAAGTCCGGGCCGAAAGTTCTGGAGTTCAACGCGCGCTTCGGCGATCCGGAAACACAGGTCTATCTCACGCGATTGGAAAACGACCTCGTTGAATTGCTCGACGCGTGCGTGAGCGGCACGCTGGCGAAACATGAATTGAAATGGAGTCCGCTGACGAGCGTGTGCGTGGTAATGGCCAGCGGCGGCTATCCGGGCAGCTATGCGAAGGGCAAAATCATCTCCGGCCTCGACGCCGCGAATGCGCTGCCGCACACGAAAGTCTTCCACGCAGGCACCGCGAGGGCAGGGGAGCAAATCGTCACGAACGGCGGTCGAGTGTTGGGCGTGACAGCGCTGGGCAAGGATTTGAAGAGCGCGCAAGCCACCGCCTACGGCGCTGTGGAAAAAATCCATTTCGATGGCGCGCACTTCCGGCGGGATATTGCGAAGAAGGCGCTGTAATTCCGCCTGTCGCCGGTTCAGTCTCCACTCCATTGGTAATCGTAACCGGCTGGCGGATCAAAGTCTGACGCATTCATGACATAGGAAATCCCTCCCGACTCGATGCGGTTGGTGTTCCAATGGATTTTAATGTAACTGACGTGACCGTCCACGAAGCTGACCATGTTCTGCGCATCATTGAACACCGCGTTCTGCGCGGAGGAAAGCGGACGCTTCGGGTTGTGCCACGAGTGAGGAAACAAGGCGGGAATCTCCGTGAGCAGAATGGTTCTGGTTGGGTTTTTTATCGAACTGATCTTCCGACCGGCGAGGCCGGGACTGAATGCGCCCAGCACCGGGTTGGTGGTTCCGGCATTGAACGCGTAGCTCGAATAATCAGTAAAAGATTCCTCATGAAATCCTCGGGCCACATTGCCTTGGCCGTTGAGAGTCCCATCGAAGTAAAACGTATCGGCGGGACAGGCAAAGAGCTTGTCCTGTGGCGACGACGCGCCGTTGAGGCCAACATTGCTCTTCATGAGCTTCTTGTAGCCGGTAAAAGCAACAAAATTTTCCAGCGACGGGGAACTGTTCGTCGCCGGAGTGTTGGGTGAAAGATCGCTGAAATCGTCGGTG
The DNA here is from genome assembly GCA_964574525.1 of uncultured Bifidobacteriaceae bacterium. Classification (GTDB taxonomy): domain Bacteria; phylum Verrucomicrobiota; class Verrucomicrobiia; order Limisphaerales; family JADLHS01; genus WYBW01. Next base: position 12,271 of record CAZNOE010000079.1, on the reverse strand, counting down.
CACATGCGCAATCCCAGATTGATTTGCTTCAAGTTGTTCTGGTAGGTCGCACGCCTCGCTTTGTCTTTGGCCCGGTTGATTGCCGGGAACAGCAACGCGGCGAGAACGGCGATGATGGCAATGACCACCAGCAGTTCGATCAAAGTGAAGGCGCGCTTCCGGTTCACGCCCAATCAGACATGACTGCAGCGGATTCGCTCCGAAGGAGTTTGGCTCGGGAAGTGACCCACGCTATGTGCTACCCATAAGTACACCGGGATCACCTCGGCCCATCGCGCTCTCATTCCCGCTCCATCCCGAATCCTGGATGTCGCCGGTGGTGCCTCACCAATGTAACCCGGATGCCGTCGGCCAGCTCGCGGTAAACAAAATGGTACGGGAAGCGTTTCAGGTTCGCGCGATGGAATCCCGGTTTGATCAGGTGAAATCTCCCCGGCTTTTCTGCGGCGACGGCGATCACCCGGCGCAATTCCTCCTTGAACTCTTCCGCCAATCGCAGCGATACGAAGTCGTAACGTCGCAACGCTTCCGACACATCCTGCTCGACGGCGGGATGGTATTCGATTCTCACCGTTTACGGCCCGCCTCGACTCGACTCCAGAACTCGGCTTCAGGGACGGGTTGAACGCCCTTTTCAATCTCGCGTTCGCGCCGTTCCACCTCGGCCAGTTCCTCCGCCTCAGACCAGTCTTCACTCAGGGGCGGCAACGAACCCAGCAACGACTCTGCCAGCAACACGCGTTGCTCCACCGGCAAGGCAAGTATCGTCCTCTCGATTTCCTCAATCGCTGACATGTCGAAAGGCTACGGTTTCCACTCTGGTTTGGCAAGCCGAGTGCCGGCCACGACGCGATATTGAACCGATTACTCAGCCGGTTTACGCGGCAGTTTTTCGTCCAGCATCGCGGCGTTATAGACGAAAGCAGCCATCACGACTGCGGCTTGTTTCAAGTCGTCGGGTTGAATGCGGTCGAAAACGTCTTCATTCGAATGGTGCGTGCGGCTGCTGTAGTCGAGCGGGTCCTGAATGAACTCGAAGCCGGGCAAACCGACGGTGTTGAACGGAATGTGGTCCGTGCTGCCGGTGTTGGACGGTGTGAGCGTCTCGGCGCCGAGGTCGCGGAAAGGCTCCAGCCATTTCCGAAAGTAAGGACGCACCGCTTCGTTGCCCTGCATGTAAATGCCCCGGATTTTTCCCGCGCCGTTGTCGAGATTGAAATACACGGAGAGTTTGTCGTAATCGTCTTCCTTGACCAGTTTGCGGCTGGAACGGGAGCGGTCCGATCTGGCGGGTCTGTCGTTGGAGTCCTGATCTTTTGGGGAACGGACGGCGGTTGCCGTTTCCGTGGCGTTCGTGATGTAGCTGCCGAAGTGTTTGGTCACGTACGCCCGCGAACCAAGTAGTCCTTGCTCCTCGCCGCTCCAAAGCGCGACGCGAATGGTGCGGCGGGGTTGCAACTTCAAGGCTTTGATGATGCGGACGGCCTCCATTGCCGCCGCCGTGCCCGTGCCGTTGTCGGTCGCGCCGGTGCCGGAATGCCAGGAGTCCATGTGGCCGCCGACCATGACGATTTCATCCTTGAGGTCGCTGCCGGGAATCTCAGCAATGGTGTTATAGGCCATCACGTCGTTCGTATGAAATTGCACCTGCAAGTCCACGGCGATTTTCAATTTCTCGCCCAATTGAGTCATGCGAACCAGCCGGTTGTAATCCTCGACGGCGAGCGTGACCTGTGCCGGAATTGTCGGAGCGTTCGTCGCGTAAGCCGACGGGCGCCGGGGACTGTTCGGGCCTGGAAAATCACCAGCAGCGTTGTTGGTCTCGCCTTCGGACTGCGGGACAGACGCACTCGAAACAAAGATTGTGCCGGCATCGCCAATCGTGCTCGGTGTCAGGACCAACGCGACTCCTTCGCTGTTCAGGAAAGGAATAAAACGCGCCCAACTCGCGCCGCGTCGTCTGCCAAACGGCGGAGCGTTCGTGGACCCGGCAGGCCGGATGGATCTGGCGATCGCCGAAACATCATCCGCAACCGATGGAGCGTTGGTTTCTCCGCGTCGGCCACCGAAGCGCTGCCCTCGAAATGCGAACGGAGAGTTGGATGGGCTGAAAGGCTGGGGAACATCCGCGTTGGCCAGTTGCAGGAGGTTTGTCGCTTCAAGCCGGCGCGCCAGTGGTTCAAAACGAGGCGGCACCGCGCGCACCGGGCTGGCCAGGACGATGGCCCCTTTCAACTTGCCTTTGTATTTCTGCAACTGAGTCGTGTTCGTGGCATCGAGGAAGACCACGTCCGCTTCCAGCGCCCGATCAAATCCCGGCGACCAGGCGTTTGGATAAGCCTTGAGGGGAATGTTCTGCGGCTCGATGACCTGTGCTGAGAATCGCTGGAGCGTCCAACCGTAGCCGAATGGTCCCCACGCCTCCAGATGCGCGTTGGCCAATCCCCACGACTCCAGCTTGTCGCGAGTCCATTCGTTGGCGCGTTTCATGTTCGGCGAACCGGTCAGGCGCGGGCCGATGACGTCGGTGAGATAGCTCAACGTCTCCATCACTTGCGAGCGGTTCAAGCCTTCGTCCCGAATGCGCGCGATGGGATCATTCGTGCTTGCTCCTCGGCGGCCTGGCGTGCGAGCCGCGAAGTCATTCGTGGAGACAGCCGCCGCGCGATTCGTCGAGACGGCTTCAACCGGGGGCGATTTATCGGCATCGTTTTCGCGCGGAGAAGAAGGCTGAGCCTGCGTGCTGAAAACAGTCATCAAAGCAAACGTTCCGCAGGCCAGCATGGCAAACAGAAACTTCATTGCAACCGATGCTTGAAGAGTGGTGATTTTTTTCATGGGCGCGGATGGGGCTTGATTGCCTGCCGTTACGGCTGGCGGGCTAAAAATAATATAGCGAGTTGTCACGCTGAAGACGCAGGAAAGTATGTGCGAATCTTCGCCATAAAACAAGCTCCGAATGTTCCGGTTCACGGCTTCGCCGAAATCGAGGGTCGGGCGCGTCACTCCTTGCGCGCCGTCGTTGGTGTGCGGACGAACTGCAATTGGCGGCGCCCCAGTTCAGCGAACGCTGGTTCGGAGCGGTGTTCAACGTAGGCACGCAGCAGTTGGGAGTCGGTTTGCTCGTTCACTCACCCAATAGTAGCCGCCGCCTCTCAAATCGGACAGGGAAAGGGAAACCATTTCGACGGTGCAGTTCCGCCGCGACATCGCGGCAAAGGCGATTTGAGCCAACTGAACGAAGTGAGTCAGTTGTTTTTCGGCTCAATGGCAAAGTCCTGCTGCGCCTTTTCTGATTCCCCAAGAATCTCGTAGCATTGCCCGCGTAGGCGATGCGCTCCCTCTCTTTGCGGATCAAGTGCCAGTGCTGCGGTATAGTCTGCTATCGCTTGGGAATAATCGCGTTTTCGCCATTGATAGATGCGCCCGCGATACAGGTAATCGAGTGCAACAAGTTTGTTTTTGCCCTCAAGCTGCTGCTCAAAATCCAAATCACCCTCAATCACCATGGTGTAATCGGAGATGGCGTTGTCGATCTGCCCGAGGTGCTCGTAATACAGTCCGCGGTTATGGCGAATCGAAGCATCTCTGGGCTTCAACTCCAAATAACGTGTGTAATCGGCCACTGCTTTGGTTTCACCGCCCCTGCTTTTGGGCAAAGTGTGTGCATAGAGCGAGGCCCTATCCTTGTAGGCGTCGGCTAAGTTTGGGTCGAGTTCGATGGCTTTGTTCAAATCCTCAAATTGAGCCTCATACTCGTTTTCCGATCTGTGTCTTTCTGCTCTTCGATAATACTCAATTGCTGATGATAAAGGAGGCTGTTCACTTTTAGCTTTGGCGTTGCCAGCATCGGCAAGTTGGGTGCGCAAAACACCGATTTCTCCTCGTAGCTTGAGCAACTCAGCATTGCTTGTCTGATTCTTCGCCAGTTCTTCCTTTAGCCGGGCGATGGTGTTCGTCGCCTCCTCGCGCTCGTTGTGCAACTTCTGGATTTGCTCCGTCAGCGGCGCTTGCTGTTGCTGGAGCGTTTGGACTTGGCTGCGCAGTTGCGAGGCTTGGCGCGCTTCGTAGATTCCTGTTCCGGCAAGGACGGCGACTGTGGCGGTGACGAGAGCTTTTTGCATTGTGGTCATGGCGATGGTTTTGACGGCGGTTGCAGTTGCAGTGGTGACGATGGTGGTTCCGCCGAGTGCGGCAGCAGTTGAAATCGTGACGGCCAGTCCAACCGGAGCAGCTTGGACAGCGTTGGCGGAGATGACGGCGACGAGTCCGCTCGCGCCGACGGTGACGCCGCGTTTGGCGAAGAACTCGCGCAACCGTTCCACAGCGCGGCTCACACGTTTTTGTGCGGCGTCGTCGGATGTGCCGAGGGTTGTGCCGACTTCGCGAAGGGATTTGTTCTCGAAGTAACGGAGTAGGACCGCGGCGCGGTCGGTGTCGTCAAGCGCGTGCATGGCTTCGTCGAGAAGCGGTTCGATGTGCGTCCAGTCGGCGGTCGTGGCGTTCATGGCATTCATCTCGGTGGCGATTTGTTCGCGCAACTGGCGGCGGGCCTCGCGGCGCACGACATCAATGGCAGTGCGGCGGGTGACTTGATAGAGCCACGCGGTGAGAATCGTGTCGGGCGCCAGGCGGTGTGCGTTACGGGCGAGGTCGGTGAAGACGGATTGGGCGACTTCCTCGGCGAGTTGCGGAGAGCCGACCTGACGGAGCGCGGCGGAATGGACCAGGTCGAGATGGCGGCGGACGAGTTCGGCGAAGGCGTCCTCGGCGCGGTCGCGGGTGTAGCACTTCAACAGTTCCAGATCGGTTTCGGTCATCTTCAGGAGTATATCGCTGCCGCCCGGCGGAATCCGACAAGGATTTTCCAAAAAGTTTTCAGCCCTGTTCCCCACCGCTTTGCTTTCCAGCGTTTGTGGCGCAATTTGACGGCGGGTGAAACGGGTTGGCCTTGATTATTGTCCAATGCCTTGGTAATTTTCCTTGTAAGAATACGTGGTCCCCTTATCTATCACACCAGAATATGAGATTCACCACCATCCGATCCGCCCTGGCCCTCGTGGCTGCTGCGAGCGTTACGGGTTCCGCCTCGGCGGCCGTGTACACTTTTTCCGGAGGCCCCATCACCATTCCGGCCCTGGGGCCGGGCAACCCCTATCCGCGTAACATCGTCGTGTCCGGCATCCCGCCGGCGGAGACGGTCGTGGATGTGAACGTGACCGTGGCGAGCTTCTCACACACCTACCCGGATGACACCGGTGCCGTGGTGACCAGTCCGGGGGGCGGGCAGCCGGTGATGCTCTTTGACGGTCCCGGCGACGGCGCCCCTGTGAGCGGTCTCACGTGGGTCTTTGACGATGCGGCCGCGACGGCGCTGCCCTTTGCCGCGGACCCGCTGATCAGCGGCACGTTCAGACCCAGCAACGAATATGATGACGACCTCGACCTACCAGCACCCGCCGGGCCCTACTCTGCCCGCCTCGCCACTCTGACGAACGGAAATCCAAACGGGACGTGGTCGCTCTACGTGCAGGACTTCGTAGACGGGGACTCAGGCAGCATCGGCAGTTGGAGCATACGCATCGAGACCACGAACGTGACCACGATTCTGCCAAGCGTTGCAATCAATGTTTTAGGAGCCAATCTCGTCATCAGCGGCACAAACGGCGTGCCGGGTTCCACGAATTATATTCTCACCGCGACAAATCTCGCGTTGCCCTTGAGCAACTGGACACGGCTGGCAACGAACCTTTTCGATTCAAACGGAAATTTTGCGTTCACCAACACACCTTCGCCCGCGATTCCGCAAAGTTTCTATCTGTTGCAACTGCCTTGAAAGTGCCGCGCCGCAAGGATGGCGTCGCGCGCTCACCCGTGGGATAATCTTCCTCGGACCTCGCTCCGTCCCGGATGCCATCCCACGGGGCGAGGCGGTGCGCAGCGGAATGAAAGAGGGCGAGGAGCCGGCGTGTTCGGCGTGCGGCCGGGTGCAGCGCGAGCAATTCCAGGACAGTGTCGCTCATTGTCAGATGCAATCTCGCCGCAGGCTGGCCGAATCCGACAGAAAATCTCTTCAAAGCTGTAACCCGCACCCGGATTGACTCGTATTCCTTTGCGAGACGCGCGAATGGTTCGCGTGTGGGTTAACCGGTAACGAACGACATAGGCAATTATGAAATCAAACCTCTGGAAGGGCGTGTTGACGGGCAGTTGTCTGCTCGGCGCGATCATCAGCAGCACGGCGGGACCACTGCAGCGCAGTGATGTCATCAAGGACCCGGTGTGGGTTCTGCACCTGGATTGCGACGCACTGCGGCCGACGGTTGTCGGAAAATATGTGTTGGGCGAAATGGAAAAACCAGACGCGGAGAAGAAGCTCGCGGAGTTTCAGACGATATTCGGTATTGACCCGCGCACGGCGCTCCATGGCGTAACTCTCTACGGCACGTCTGTGGCGCAGGAGGATGGTGTGTTGCTGTTCTATGCAGATTTTGATGCCGCGCGCCTGACTACGATGGCCGAGGGCGCGAAGGAACACAAATCCACGACGCACGGCAAGCACATGATCCATAGCTGGCTCGATGAGAAGAAACCCGAGAAGGACGGCGTCAAGCCCCGGACCTACGCGGCGATTCACGGCGGCAAGGTTGTCATCTTCGGGCAAAAGGAAGGCCGCATCGCGCAGGCGTTGGATGTGTTGGACAAGACCAAACCGAATCTGACGGCGAGCACTCAATTTGGGAGTTTCGGCGACGGCGGCGAAAATGCCGTCATCGTTGGTGCCGCTCGCAAACTCGATTTGCCGGCATCGGACCCGAACGCCGCGGTGTTGAAGCAATCGAAAATGGCCTCGTTGAGCATCGGCGAATCGCAGGGCCAGGTGCGGGGCACGCTGAAGCTGGAGGCGGACAGCGAAGAAGTTGCCAAACAAATGGAATCCGTCGGGCGCGGATTGGTCGGATTACTGGCGTTGCAGAAAGACAAGCCGGACAACATGAAATTGTCCCAGGGGCTTTCGATCCAGCAGGAAGGCGCACGCATTACTGTAAAGTTGGTGTTGCCAGCGGGGGACATGGTGGGGATGATAAAGGCGGGCGCGGCGAAAAAGGCGGCGAAGGAATGACCGTAGCGCGCCAAAGCGCGGATGCACGCAGAACCTCAGGCGGACACGGACGAAGAGCTTGCCGGTCAAGCACAGGCAGGCTCTTTGTCCAGTTTTGAAGAACTGGTTTATCGCTACGAAGCGCGCATCTTCCGGTTTGTGGCCAACAGTTGCCGCAATGACAGCGATGCGCAGGACGTAACCCAACAGACATTTGTGAGCGCTTACCTGAACATCCGGCAATTCGATGTTCGCAGATCGTTCGCGACCTGGCTGTTCACCATCGCACGGCGCAAGGGCATTGATCGCCATCGCGCGAATCGGCCCGCTGCTGAAGAGCGGACTGTTGAACTGGTGGAGGACGAAAATCCTGCAACCCTGCTGGCGCGGCGTGAAGCGGGAGAGGACCTCTGGAGAATCGCGCGACGCACGCTGCCGGAATTGCAGTTTCAAGCGCTGTGGCTGAGGTATGCCGAAGACATGAGCATGGAGGAAATCGCGCGAGTTCTGCGCAAAACACAGACGCATGTCAAGGTGTTGCTGTTTCGGGCGCGGACGCTGCTCGGGCGCGCATTGGAAGAATCTTGCGCGCAAACTGAGACAAGCGGGCCGACTGAATCGCGCGCATGGGCGATCCCGGCGCCCGCTAAACCCACCCCCAACCCCTCCCAGGAGGGGAGCATCCGCTGGCGGGCCGTGACCAGTTCCCCTCCTGGGAGGGGTTAGGGGTGGGTTGACTCGCTATTTTCGGAATGGAAACAAATGAAAACGTGGCTGACAAAATTCAGAACCTCGACGGCATTGGACTCCGGCGCGCCGTCGCGAAAAAGATTGCCGCGCGCCCAGAGTGATCGCGATGACATCCGACGCTTTGGAGAATCCATCCACTCACTGGATCGCCGGCTTAAGGCCACTCAGCCGACGACGCCGGTTCCCCATTCGCTTCACGCGTCAGTGATGCGAGCCGTGCATGCCGCCGCAGAATCTCAGGAGCGAAAATCCGCGCCGTGGGTCTTGCGTTGGCTGCCGGCACCCGCATTCGCGCTGCTCGCGGTCTTTGGTCTGTGGTGGTCTTTGAGTCCGTCGCCACAGGAGCCGCAGCCGTTGACGGTCGCCACTGCCGCTTTGGAGCAGAGCCATGCGCTCACGCAATCGGCACCGGCTGCGGTGCTCGCGCCCTTGGCGCAGGAGATGGAATATCTGAATCGCGATTTTCAGAACGCCGTCGAATTCCTTGTGGCCAGCGTGCCGTAGGCTTGGCCGATTCGCACTCGGTTACTGGGAGCGCCAGCACCCTTGCCGGCGAAATCTTTCACGAGCAACACGCCGGCAAGGGTGCCGGCGTTCCCAGTAATGCTCGCCGCTTTACTTCCGGAGGATTGTCACGCATTTTAACGCCACATGACACGCTATGCTTCCAATCTGTTTGCGGCAGTGTTGACGATTGTGTTGGCGGGCACCCCGATCACGCGGGCGGCATCCACCAACGACGCGCCGGATTTCAAGGAAGTCTATGAACTGGTGCGCACGCATCTGTCAGGCATGACGGAGGCGGATTTGAACCGCGCCGCGGTTCACGGTTTAGTCACGACTTTGCGGGGCAAGGTGTCGCTGGTTGGCGAGGGTGGTTCGGGTCCGCGAACGGGCGCGGCCTTGATCGGCAAGTCCATGGTTCTGGAAAACGACGTGGCCTACATCCGGGTGACGCGCGTCGAGGAGGGTTTGGCGAAAGAAATCAGCGGCAAATGCGAGGAGTTGAGCGCGACCAACAAACTCAAGGGCGTGGTGTTGGATCTGCGCTTCACCGCGGGCGATGATTATGAGGCGGCCGCGGCGACGGCTGATTTATTCGTCACCAAAGAACAGGCGCTTCTCGATTGGGGCGGCGGTGTGGTCAAGTCCAAGAAGAAGGAGGACGCGATCAAATTGCCGGTAGCGGCACTGGTGAATCGTGACACAACCGGCGCGGCGGAGGCGTTGGCGGCGGTGCTGCGCGAAACGGGTGCGGGACTGATTTTGGGCGGCAGGACTGCTGGCGGCGCGATGGTTGGCCAGGAATTTCCCTTGAAGAACGGTCAGAAGGTGCGCATCGCGACGTCGCCGGTCAAGTTAGGTGACGGCTCGGCGTTGTCGGTCACCGGGTTGAAGCCAGACATCGAAGTCGCGGTCAACGCTGACGACGAACGCGCATATCTCGCTGACGCGTACGCCCAACCGAGGACGAACGCGACGAGCGTTTTGGTGGTGAATCCAAGCGAGGGAACCAACCGTGCCACACGTCGCCCGCGCATCAGCGAAGCGGACTTGGTCCGTGAACGGCGGGAGGGAACCAACCTCAACACGGATGACTTCACGGCGGTGCGCGACCGCGAACCGGAAAAGCCGTTGATCCGCGATCCGGCGCTGGCCCGCGCGGTGGATTTGTTGAAGGGGCTGGCGGTGGTGCGCCGGGCGCGGTCTTGATTCCGCCGCTGGCTGCGGGTGTATTCGAGGTTGACGATTTGGACCGCCCGACGAAACTTCCAGTGTTTGCGGTTTATTCCATTGAATGAAGACGATCCTTTTCGTTTGCACGGGCAACGTCTGTCGCAGTCCGATGGCCGAGGGGCTGTTTCGCCACGCGGTCGCCGGTCGCAACGATTGCCGGGTGCTTTCGGCCGGCCTCGGCGCAATGGACGGCCAGCCGCCCAGTGCGTATGCCGTGGAGGCGATGAAGGAGATTGGCATAGATATTTCCCGTCAACGCAGCCGGATGCTGACGGCGGAACTGGTGCAGCAAGCCGATTACATTTTCGGCATGACGCACAGCCACGTGGACACGGTGACGCTGTTGTATCCGCAGGCGACGGAAAAAACTTTTCTGCTGCGGGAATTCGACGACACGCTCGACACGTTTGAAAAGGACATCAGCGACCCGATCAGCGGATCGTACGAAGTTTATCTGAATTGCCGGGATCAAATCGAGCAAGGCATAGCGTCGCTGTCGCGGTTCATTCAGCAGAGCGAGATGGCGGCAGGCGGCAAGCCGGTTGCTGGCGACAAGATTGCCGGGATGGCGCTCGGGGCCGACCACGGGGGCTATGACCTGAAGGAATCGCTCAAACGCTATTTGCAGGAGCGCGGCATCAGCGTAAACGACTTCGGGGCGCACTCGCGGGAGTCCACCGATTACCCGGATTACGCGCAAGCCGTCGCGCAGGCCGTGGCATCGCATCAGGCCGAACTCGGCTTGCTCGTTTGCACCACCGGCATCGGCATGAGCATCGCGGCGAACAAAGTTCCGGGAGTTCGCGCCGCACTGGTCTGCGATGAAAACTCCGCTGCCCTTTCGCGCCGGCACAACAACGCCAATGTTCTTTGCCTGGATGGGAAGAAAAGTCTCGAAGAAGCAAAGAGAATCCTCGAACAGTTTCTGAATGCTCGATTTGAAGGCGGTCGTCACGAGCGTCGTGTGAACAAAATGGAAACGAAAATCATCCCACCTGAATTACGATTGAAGAACGTTGATCCTGCCGTCGCGGACGTCATCGAGCACGAACGGCTGCGCCAGCAGGAGAACATTGAGCTGATCGCCAGCGAGAACTTCACCAGCCTGGCCGTGATGGAGGCGCAAGGCTCGGTGCTCACGAACAAATACGCTGAAGGCTATCCGAAGAAGCGCTGGTATGGCGGTTGCGAAAACGTGGACGTGGTCGAGCAACTGGCCATTGACCGGGCAAAACAGTTGTTTGGCGCCGAGCACGCCAACGTCCAGCCACACTCCGGCAGCCAGGCGAACATGGCGGTCTATTTCGCCTTCCTGAAACCGGGCGACAAGATGCTGACGATGGACTTGAGCCACGGCGGCCATCTTACGCACGGCAACAAGGCGAATTTCTCCGGCAAGTTTTTTGAGATCGTTCATTACGGCGTGCGCAAGGACGACGAGCGGATTGATTACGATCAGCTCGCGAAGATGGCGCGCGAGCACAAGCCGAAGATGATCACTGTTGGGGCAAGCGCTTATCCGCGCATTATTGACTTCAAGCGGATGGGCGAGATTGCGCGCGAAGTGGGCGCCTATTTGCTGGCGGACATCGCGCACATCGCCGGGATGGTCGTTACGGGCCTGCATCCCAGTCCAATCGAGCACGCGGATTTCGTGACGACCACGACGCACAAGACGTTGCGCGGCCCGCGCGGCGGGCTGGTGTTGTGCAAGGAGAAATACGCGAAAGAAATTGACTCGCAGGCGTTCCCCGGCATTCAAGGCGGACCGCTGATGCACGTGATCGCGGCCAAGGCGGTTTGTTTCCAGGAAGCGCTGCTGCCGTCATTCCGGGCTTATCAGGAACAAATCGTCCGCAACGCCCGGGCGCTGGCGGATGGAATGAAGCGCAACGGTTACCGGTTGGTGAGCGGCGGCACGGACAATCACCTGATGCTCGTGGACGTAGGCTCGCGCGGTTTGACCGGCAAGGAATGTCAGGCGGCGTTGGATCAAGCCGGCGTCACCGTCAACAAGAACACGATCCCGTTTGAAACGCGGTCGCCATTCCAGGCGAGCGGTGTCCGCCTCGGCACACCAGCGGTGACGACACGCGGCATGAAAGAGCCGGAGATGGCCGCTATCGCTGATATGATCAGCGAGGTGCTGCTGGACATCAAGAGCCTTGACACCATCGCGAAGGTGCGGCAACGTGTCCGAGAACTGACTGCGAAATTTCCCCTACCGTACTGAGGAGCGAAATCCTCGGCACCTAGAGGCAGCCATTCCAATTTGAACCAATTTAGCTGTTGGTCGTCCAATCACCGGTGGGATTCATTCCGACGCTCACGGTGATTTCGCCCCGGCAGCGATTGAACGTCAACCAAATCAACTTATGCCAAGAGCCACTACGAAACGGGCCAAAACCAGGACGCCCAAAGCCAGCCCGCTGGAAGACCAGGCGCCAGACACGGCCGACGCTGCGGCCACCGCCACGGCCGTGGCCGAACCGCCATCCGACGAATTGCAGCCGCCGACCACACCGGTCGAGACCACTGAAGATACCCAACCCGCCGCCCGCGGCGAGCAACGCGATCACATCGCCGCGTCGCTCAACATCGCCAAGCTCCAGGCGATGTCCATGAATGAACTCAACGCCATGGCGCGCGAACTGGGCGTGGAGAATTTCGGCACGATGCGCA